>NZ_RZSX01000474.1:0-4974 GCF_004023105.1 Mesorhizobium sp. M5C.F.Ca.IN.020.32.2.1
CAACTCTACGACTGCGCCAGCCGTGAAGTGGCGCTGACGGTGGCTTTGGCGATCAGAGAAGCGGCCGCGCGTCGCCTCGGCGTGGATGCTGACGAGATGGGCTTTGCGGCGCCTCCCGCCATCCATCCTGCCGGCCAGCGCAATTGGACCGCTGCTGTCTTCGACCGGGCGAGCGGAGGCGCCGGCTTCTCTGCCACGATAGCTCGTGATCCCATCGGCATACTTAACGAGGCTAGAGACTTGCTGGACTGCAGCAAGTTGGGCCGTTGTGGCGATCCCGATGCAGTATTCGCCTGCCCTCGCTGCGTGCTCTCGGTTGATAGCCAACATGCGGTCGAAGGCACCGACCGGAGGGCAGCGCATTCCCTACTCACCGCCATTGGACGCAGTCTGGACCTTCCCAAGCGCTTCCGACTGTTCGGACCTGCCACCGAATATGAATCCGCACCTCTCCCCCAAGCACTCTCCGACCGCCTTGGGGACGATGCGTCGAATACACTGGTCGTGTTCATGTCAGGGCCTCCTGCAGAGTGGGAATTGGAGACTTGGCAAATGGCGCCCGTTCTGGAACGCTGGGGCGCTCGCGGGCGCGGGGTGCAGATCGCAGTCGACGCGAGCGCGCTGACCGCTACCGATGCCGTCACGCGTCGGAACGTGGTACTATGGGCTCAGCGCGCACGCGTCGACATCGTAGCGCGAAACGAAGTCGACAACGACGCCTGGCTGGCGGGTGTGGTCTCGACACGTGGGCTAACCGCCTGGGCATCATCGTCTGCATCCGCGAAGGCCGTGGGTATTGGTTGGGGCTCTGTCTCCGATGCTCCGGTGGTACGAGGTGCAACGGCGCTTGCCGCGCCGCGGGAGCGGCTAGATGTATCCGCCCTGCTCTCGGCCGGCGGCAGTGAGGCCATTTTCGAGATTGCTGATGAGCTCGACGGACCAGCCGCGGGTTTCGGTGCCCGGCTCAGGGCGCTGTTGCGCGCGCGCTCGACGGAATTAGCGCAGGTATTCGCTGCCCCGTGTTTGGAGATTCGCTATTCGGACAAGTACCTGTTCAATCCGCTGTCCATCCGTCTCCTGACGGAAGTGGTCGCCGCCTTCAGCGACTATGACACCAACGTCAAAGTGCAGACTCTCGCCGCCAAGACCGGCGGTGGGGCTCGTACAGGACCGTGGTTGCATAGGGATTGGGCCGACCTAGTTACGCGTACGGCGGTTATGGAGCAATCGCTTGTCGAGGTGGTGCCGAAAGTGCAGGTGTCACAAGTCCAATCCGCGCCGCACCGCCGTCGCCTTGAATTTCGAACGCCGCGTGGCTCTGGCACGATCTTCTTTGATCAGGGAATGGGCTCATGGCGAGTTACCGACGAACACCACGATCATGCTAGCTCAATCTCTGAGCAGGTGACGAGCCTTAAACGACCGTTCTCAGTTCTCAACGGTCTAGATGGGACGTTCCTTGCGGTGAGACTTGACTGAGAGTCGACTCCTCAAGGAATGCACGGTTCAGCGTGAATGGCGCGTCCGGCCAACTTTGGCGCCTGAAGGCGGCTGTTTTTGCGACGTTCGCCTATAGCGTCGCAGGCGGCTGCATCCCTAATGAGCACTGAGAACCATGACCTGTGACCATATAGACAACGACGATTATCCCGTTAGTTCACAGCGCAGCAGGATAATGCGTTCGGTACGGCAAAAGGACACGTCGCCCGAGATGAAAGTGCGATCGGCTCTTCATGCCGCCGGTCTGCGATACCGCCTTCATGTTAAGGGCCTCCCGGGAACGCCGGATCTCGTTTTTCCCCGGCGAAAGGTCGTGGTATTCGTTCATGGCTGTTTCTGGCATCGCCATCCGGGCTGCCATCTCGCGACCACGCCAAAGTCCAGGGTCGCGTTCTGGACGGAGAAGTTTAGGCGCAATCGGGAGCGTGACGCCGCTGCTGCGGGCGCACTGCGTTCGCGGGGCTGGGCTGTCGTGGAGGTGTGGGAATGCGAGATAAAGCGTAACGACTACCTGGAGCCGCTCCTACAAATATTGCGACTGGCGATAGATGCGCGGATGAGCCAACCACACCGCCTTCATCGAAGCTTTAACGCTAGTCTCAGACGGAAAACTTCCGAATCCGGAACGCGAGGTGCGGAGGGAGGATGAATTCGAATTCGTCGCCAAGGTGCAGCACCGTGGTGACCTCGAAGTGAAGCTGGCGATGGTGATTTGGACAGACCGTAATGACGTTTTGCGGCCCCAGCACATCAACGCTGAGTGTCGATACCTGCACCACGTGGTGAGCTTCGACATACGGCATACCATCCGGTTTGAAGAACGTGGCCCAAGCCTGACCCAAGACGTCGCAGCCCTGACACCGGTGGTTGTTCGTTAGCTTCACCATTGCTCCGATCGGCCCGCGTTCCACGTATCGGCTAATCCGGTGCTTGATGATCGGAGTAGCATCGCGCGTCAAATCCCACACCGCTTTGCGTATTTCGGGGTTTTGCAGGTCGGGTGCGCTTGCGAGTAGGGGCAGCTGATCAACGTTCGTACTAAAGTCGACAAGTGAGTCGATGAAGGCTTGTGCGGTGGCGGTACCGCCCCGCAACGCCGGTTCTAGAGCACGTCCTGTGATCGATGAATCGATTGTGAAGTGACGGCTGCGTTTTGTGCTGATTCAACGTCCACCTCGATGGAGGTTGACGATGGGAAAAGCATTGAGCGTGGATCTTCGGTCGCGGGTCTTGAAGGCTTCGGACGAGGGCATGTCGGCGCGGCAAGCGGCGGCGCGGTTCGGCGTGGGAGTGTCCAGCGCGATCCGCTGGATTGCGCGGGCGAAGATCGGCGAACTGGCGCCCCGCCCGCAGGGCCGCCGCCGTGCCTCCAGCCTCGATGCGCATGAAGCCTTCGTCGTCGGGCTGATCGAGGAGCGCAAGGACATCACGCTGAACGAGATGGTGGAGCGGCTCGTCGCCGAGCAGTCGGTGCGCATCAGCCGCAGCGCCTTGAGCGCCTGGCTTCGCCGCCACGGCTGGACATTCAAAAAAAGTCCGCGCACGCACTGGAGCAGGATCGCCCCGACATCCTGAAGCGGCGCCGCGACTGGTTCGACGGCCAGCTCGACCTCGATCCGGCGAAGCTCGTGTTCATCGATGAGACCGGCCTCTCCACAAAGATGGCCCGCCTGCGTGGAAGAGCGCCGCGCGGCGAGCGCTGCCGGGCCGGCGTGCCGCATGGCCACTGGAAGACCACAACCTTCACCGGAGCGCTGCGGCTGACGGGCATGACTGCGCCCTTCGTCTACGACGGCGCCATGAACGGCAACGTGTTCCTGGCCTATGTCGAGCAGGTGCTGGTCCCGACATTGTCGGAGGGCGACGTAGTTGTCATGGACAACCTGCCCGCCCACAAGGCCGCCGGCGTGCGCGACGCGATTGAGGCCGCAGGCGCGAGCCTGCTCTACCTGCCGCCTTACAGTCCCGACTTCAACCCGATTGAGAACGCCTTCGCCAAACTCAAGGCGCTGCTGCGAGCAAAGGCCGAGAGAACCATCAAGGCGTTGTGGGACACGGTCGGCGCGGTCGTCGACCTCTTCACCACAGCCGAATGTGCCAACTACTTCAAAGCCGCAGGATATGAACCGGATTAAACAGGACGCGCTCTAGTCTCGGAAGAGAAGGGCGGATGTCGAAAGATACCGCTAGTCGTAACTTTTATTGCCGGTGCCGGCAGATCGACGTTCCGACCTTCCGATCGTTGAAACGCTCCGGCGGATCTGCAATCTGAGTTCGCCGATATCGGAAACGTCGGATAGACGAATGGGATAGTCGGCCGTCTCCAATTTAACTCGACGGTCGTTCGGGTCGAGGTCGGCGAGGGCCTTACTGTCGACCCACGCCCCCTCAAGATTGCCACCGAGCACCGCGAGGCGGGCTAAGATGGTTTCAAGGGTCGCGATATAGTCCGGGTTGTAGGCGGGCTTGCCTCGGGAGACGCCGCCATTCGAGTGAAGCACGATGTCGACCCCGATGGCCGTTTCTTCGACCTCGAACTCTGCGTCCAGTATCTGACCATCCTCACCGAAAGCCGTCAAGACATTTTCCTCACGGCGCCGAGTGTTGGGCGAGCGACGCAGGGTTCCGATTCTCTGCCTCGCTAGCGATCATGCCAAGAATCTGACATCTATGCATCTTGTCGGGACCAAAACCTTATGTCGAACCTTTTACTGCAGTTGGCAGACCCGGACGAAGTGGCTGCGATCGTCGATGATGTGCGCCGGGAGGCTCGGTACGTTGTTACGGACTTTTCCGTCGAACTGGTGGTTTCGAAATTTCGCGATGAGGCCGAGACGGAAGGGGACATCTACGTTCCGGAGTATCAGCGAAGCCTCGCTTGGAACGAGGAGCAAAGCTCCTATTTCATCGAGAGCCTCATCCTCAGGGTCCCAGTTCCTCCGGTATTCCTCTATGACGTCGAGGGGCGCTTGGAGATCGTTGACGGCTCGCAACGGATCCGAAGCCTAGTACGATATTTGCGGGATGGGTTCGCGCTGAGAGGTCTCGAGAAGCTAGACATACTGAACGGATATCATTTCGCCGATTTGCCGCCCTCGGTGCAGCGGCGTCTCAACAACACGCCAATACGTTCGTTCGTCTTGGACCAGGGAACCGACGAAAGCACCCGTGTTGAGCTGTTCAGGCGCCTCAACACATCAGGAAAGCGACTTGAAGACGCCGAAATACGGAAAGGCGTTTACCGCGGTGCCTTCCTCGATCTGGTGATTGAAAGGGCTGCATCAGACCTCTTTAAGAGCTTGACGCCCCATATGGCCAAGGGCGTCGACGCTCGCAGCGAGCGTCAAGAGCTAGTCACGCGCTTTTTCATCTACTGCGACCGCTACCTGGCGTTCCGCCACGATGTCAGGAAATTCCTCGACTCCAACATGGACAAGCTGAACAAGTCCACTGACGAAGCGCGGCTCTCGGAGA
>NZ_RZSX01000475.1:0-4971 GCF_004023105.1 Mesorhizobium sp. M5C.F.Ca.IN.020.32.2.1
GATATAGCTGGCGCCCTGCGCGCCGGACTTTCGGGCGCATTGCTGGTGCGGACAGGCAAATACCGGCAGGGCGATGAGAAACGGTTTGATCCGCAGCCGACCGCTACCGTCGCCGATCTCGCGGCGGCAACCGATTGGATCATTGCGCGCCGAGACTGATTGCGCGGGCTGAACCGGCCGTACAGCGCCCGCCTTGCTAGGTCATCCGGCGCTCCATTTGCACCTCGGCCCCTAGACTTTCGATGTCGCGGAAGATCGAAGCGACAGCCAGCGCGCGCCCTTCGCGCTTGAAGCGGAGCAGGCAATCCTTGGCAATGATGTCTCCATCGACCTCGATCTCGTCCCATTGCGCGGCATGGCCGACGTAGTTGATGGGAACGTCGTAATGCTGGCTCCAGAAGAACGGCACGGCGACGAATTTCTCGCGATAGCCGAGCATGTTAAGGGCCGCGGTTCGCCCCTGCCTCTCTGCGACCACCCAATGCTCGACCCGAATGTTCTCGCCACTGTGCGGATCTGGCCACCGCGCAATGTCGCCGGCCGCGAAGATCCCTGGTGCGCTCGTCTCCAAAAAGGCGTTCACGACGACACCGCGGTCAAGGATGAGCCCCGCCGTTTCGGCAAGCCCTGTCCGCGGTCGCACGCCGATGCCGGCGACGACGAAATCCGCCGCCAACATATCGCCACTGCTGAGTTTCACCTTGTTGCCGTCGATGCTACTTGCGGTGTCCTCGAGATGGAATACGACACCATTCTCCTCATGGAGGGCGCGGATGAAGTCGCCCATTTGCGGACCCAGGACGCGTTCCATAGGCCGTTTTTCCGGCGCCACGACATGAACTTCGATATCGCGCGAGCGCAGGGCCGCGGCAACTTCTAGGCCAATGAAACTGGCGCCAAGCACGACGGCCCGGCGGGCAGTCGTGGCTCGCTCGATGATCGCCTTGCAGTCTGCGAACGAGCGCAGCGTGTGAACGTGTGGTTGGTCGGCGCCTTGTATGGTCAGGCGAACCGGTTCGGCTCCGGTCGCAAGGAGTAGCCTATCGTAAGGAGTCCGGGCCCCGTCCGCGAGTACAACTTCGCCAGAACGCGCATCGATGCTGGCGGCGTTCGCATTGAGGCGCAGGTCAATATCGTTCCTTGAGTAGAAGCTTTCTCGGCGGAGCGGAATCCAATCCTCCGGTGCTTTGCCGGCGAGGTAGTCCTTGGAAAGATTGGGCCGATCAACGGGCGGCGCTTCGTCGTTGCTGAGCATGACAATGCTGCCCTGATAGTGTTCGCGCCGCAGTTTCTCTGCCGCCGCGAAACCGGCCGCGCCGCCACCGACAATGACGATTCTCTGCGGAACCTGGCCGGAGCTTCCATTGCGCTGCTTCGGTGCCGTCCGTTTACGTTTTTCTCCGACGAATATCCGATCATCGCGTTGTTCCACCGACCAGCAAGCGAGTGGATTAAAAGCAGGGGGGCGCAGGGCCTCGCCTGTACGCAAATCGAACCACGCGTGATGCCAGGGACACCGGACGGTGTCTTCCACCACAAGACCGTCAGCGAGCGGCCCGCCATAATGTGTGCATGTCGCCCCTATGGCGAAGACCTCCGCCCCGCGGCGCACCAGCAGCACCTGCTCATCGCGGCAATGGCCGAGGATCTTTCCACCATCGGGAAGGTCGGTTAGCGCGATGCCCTCGACCAGATCCGGCCCGTTTGGTTTGACATGACCTTCAGCCATTTTCCTCTCCCCTGGCGCGATCCGGTGACAAAATAGCCTGTACTGCCGAGCGGCGGGAAATCTTCAGGTCACCAGCTCGGAATACCATCTGCCTGGCTAGCGCGCCTTCAGTTTCTCGGACCCGCTTGTGCCCAACGTCCGGCCGCGTCATTCGTTGCCAGTTGGGCAGTGCGCGCCGTCGATTTCCTGGCGTTTGGATTCGCTGCTGAAGGAATGACACCGTCGCGTAAACTTTTTCGCCGGACATGCGTTGTCCCTTTTCCAAGCTAAGGAGACAGCCATGCAGATGAAATCGGAAATCGCCGGCGAGGCCGCCAAGCAACGCCACATCCAGCGCGGCATCGATGCCAAGGACAAATCGAAGGACGGCAAGCAGCAAGGCGCCATGCAGGCCGGAGCACGCAAATATCCCGAGCCGCCCTTTCCTGAACAGCACCAGCCGAAGCCGGGGCACGAATGGGCCATTGAGCCGGCGCCGCTCTATGATGCGCCATTCTATATCGGATCAAAAAAACTAGATGGCAAAGTAGCCGTAATCACAGGCGGCGATTCAGGCATCGGCCGAGCCGTGGCCGTGCTCTATGCGCGCGAAGGCGCCGATGTTGCGATCGTCTATCTGTCCGAGGATAAGGACGCCGAAGAGACGAAGAGGGCCGTCGAAGCCGAAGGCCGGCGCTGCATGCTGGTCAAGGCCGACGTCAGCGAACGCGACCACTGCCACAACGCGGTGGCTGAGGTGGTAAAGGAATTTGGCCGGATCGACGTGCTGGTCAACAACGCCGCTTTCCAGATCCATTCCAGCGACTTCAGCGAGCTGACCGAAGAGCATTTCGACACGACGCTGAAGACCAACCTCTACGGTTATTTCCATATGGCGCAGGAGGCCGTGCCGCATATGAAGCCCGGTTCGGCGATCATCAACAGCGGCTCCGTAACCGGCATAGAGGGCTCGAAGCAACTGGTCGACTATTCAATGACCAAGGGCGGCATTCATGCCTTCACGCGCGCGCTCTCGGGCAATCTTATCGAAAAGGGAATTCGGGTGAACTGCGTGGCGCCGGGCCCCGTGTGGACGCCGCTCAACCCGTCTGACAAACAAGCCGGTGACGTTTCGAAGTTCGGCGCAGACACGCCGATGAAACGGCCCGCACAACCGGAGGAGATCGCGCCGGCCTATGTATTCCTCGCCTCACCGCATTGCTCGAGCTACATCACTGGCGAGATATTGCCGATCATCGGCGGCTACTGAGTGCCTGTCGCCCGCTCAGCTCGATCGTCGTGCGACCTCTCGCCTGTGACGATGGTAGCGGCGATCTCAGATATGAAATGGTCGACAGATGTATTTCATTGCCTTGGCGACAGACTATGACGGCACGCTGGCGCACGATGGGATCGTAGCTGAAAAGACGCTTGCTGCTCTCGAACGGGTCAAGAAAAGTGGCCGCAAACTCATCCTCGGCACGGGCCGCGAGCTGCCCGATCTCAAGCGCGTTTTTCCCGAGCTCGGCGTGTTCGACAAGGTCGTCGCCGAAAATGGGGCGTTGATTTACACGCCTGCCAGCGAGGAAGAACGTGCGATCTCACCGGCACCGGCGCCCAAGTTCGTCGACAAGCTGAAGAAACACGGCGTCAAGCCGCTTTCAGTCGGACGGTCGATCGTTGCGACCTGGGAACCACACCAGGCAACAGTTCTTGAGGTCATCAAGGAACTCGGGCTGGAGCTGGAAATCATCTTCAACAAGGGCGCGGTGATGATCCTGCCCAGCGGCATTAACAAAGCAACCGGGCTGGCCGCCGCACTTGAGGACCTCAGGCTGTCGCCACACAATGTGGTCGGTATTGGCGATGCTGAAAACGATCATGCCTTCCTGCAGGCCTGCGGCTGCAGCGTCGCTGTCGACAATGCACTTGCGGCGGTCAAGGATACCGCGGACCTTGTAACGCGCGGCGCGCGTGGAAAAGGCGTCGAGGAGCTGATCGAAAAACTGGTAAAGCGCGATCGGGAATTTGTCCGAAAACGCCGTGACGGCATCCTTCTCGGCTCGGCCGGCGGCGACGAAGTCTATCTGACGCCGACCGACACGGTTCTGATCGCCGGAAGCTCCGGCATCGGCAAATCCACCTTGGCCACCGCGCTGACGGAACGCTTCGTCGAGAACGGCTTTCAGTTCTGCATTTTCGATCCGGAAGGCGACTATGATGGCCTCGAAGGCGCCGTCCGGATAGGCGATGGCTCGAGCGAACCGACAAAGGCACAAGTGCTCGACCTGATCGAGAAGCCGGACACCAGTGTGGTCGTCAATGGGCTAGCGTTGCGGGTCAATGAGCGACCGGACTTCTTTGCCGATCTGCTTCCCGGCCTTGGCAGTTTCCGCTTCCGTACAGCGAGGCCACACTGGCTAGTCGTCGACGAGGCGCATCATCTTCTCCCCAAGAAGCGCGACGACACGCGCGCCGTCCTGTCGTTGGAATTACCTGGCACTGTCCTGATCACCGTTCATCCGGAAGCGATTTCGACCGATGCCCTGCGTCTGGTCACTGCCGTCATTGCGCTCGGTCCCAAGGCCAAGAATGTCATCAAGGCCTTTTGTCATGAGACGGATATCAAGCCGCCAAAGGATATTCCCTCGCCAAAAGGCGAGCGCGTGCTGTTCTGGCGGCCGCAAGCCCGCAAGAAAATTGCCATGGTCAAAGCGATCGAGCCGCGCCAGTCGCTCAAGCGTCACAGCCGCAAATATGCGGAAGGTCAACTCGACGAGGCCGGCAGCTTCTATTTCAGAGGTCCCGACAACGCCATGAATCTTCGGGCCCACAACCTGATGATCTTCGCTCAGATTGCAGAAGGCATCGACGACGCGACCTGGGAGCATCACCTGCGTGCCGGCGACTATTCCGAATGGTTTCGCCATCAGATCAGGGACAAGGAGCTGGCGCGCGAAACCGCCGAGGCAGAAAAAGACGAAATGCTCTCGGCGCAGGAAAGCCGCAAGCACGTTCTGGATGCAGTACGTCGCCGTTATACGGCTCCTGCCACCGCCCCGGAGGAATAGGGAGCGAAGGGATCGGCCATGCACATCATTCTGGGAGGACAGGTCGGAACGAAACAGTGTTATCTCTGGATTTTCAATCCGTTACCGGAGAAAATTATACTATTAAATCCTCTATTCTGATCGGCAGATCGCGGATACACCTGCCAGTCGCATGATAAACCGCGCTTGCGACTGTTCGCCAAAGACCTTGAC
>NZ_RZSX01000476.1:0-4970 GCF_004023105.1 Mesorhizobium sp. M5C.F.Ca.IN.020.32.2.1
CCTCCTTCAGGGATTGAAGCATTATGTTCTCTATTTGTTCCAAGACCCCGGGAGAGTCAAGCCGCTTCGGTCAGCGGAGCAAGATGGTGGTCCGCCTCATCCGCCCGGCGGCGTTACGCGTATCTTCGCCACGTCGAGTAGACGGGCGAGGGCCCGCTGGAGGGTAACCAGCTGCTTGGTTTGAAAATCTAAAATGAGCGCCGGAAGTCGGAGGTTGATCTTGTCGTCGCGGCTGTAGAAGAGTGTTCGGTTCTTAAAACGATCGAGCCGCCCGTCCGTGCGGTCAGGTATCAGGACGAACTTCTCGATCGCGCGGCCGTCCTGCAAGACCTTGTAGACCTTAGGCATGTCGTCCAGCAGCCCGTCATGGATGACGAGATTACGCACCAGTTCGATCTCGGTCACAGGTTCGCCCGGCTCGAACAGGGTGCCCGCCGCTTCGCCCCAGCCGGTGCGGCGACGATCGCCGAACAGAATGTTCGAGGAGGACAGCTTCGGATACGTGGAAAAATCCGCGCGCAGATGCTCGATCTCGTGAACCAGCTTCGTCGTGTAGTCGAGCAGGCTGTGCAGGCGGATGTAGATCACGTTGAGAGTCGCAGTGAGACTGGTTACCACGGGCGACGTGACCCAGCGTACGCCGTCCGGCTCGGCGATGGGTGGATAGAAGAGCTCGTCGAGGTTCAAGGAGCGATAGAACTCGCCGACGAGGAAACAGACCTCCTTGGTGCACTCCTGAATACCGGCGACGAGCTTTCGACAATCGTAGAGATAGAGGAGCCGACTGAGGTCGGGCAGTTGCCGATGCTGCACGAGCGCTTGCTCGAAGGCGTCGCGCGAGAGCGTCGATTCCGAGTTCAGGCCGGCCTCCCAGATGAACGGAGGCACGTGCGGCAGACGCTTGTGATAGGCGTCGATGTCGCCGAACAGAGCGGCAGCGAAGGCATCGTGGAGACGCACGCATTCCGCCTCGATGTCGTAGAGACGATCGCCATGGAGCGGCCGCCATGCGCCTTGCGGGTCGCGAACGTAAGCCGGTTCGCCGGCCGGCGGGCCGTCGTGCTGGGGCACGCCCCGCAGCGTCAGAAACAGCGGCTCTTGCGTTTCCGGCGAGTTCGACGGCGTCGCTTCTTCGGAATCGTCCGCCATCCGCCTATCGCTCGCGCGGCACATAGTTGTCGTCAGGATAGGGAAGCCTGGCGTTCACATTACGAAGCAGCGCCAGATAGGCGCGCACCGCACCCTGGAATTCGAGGCCGTCGCCGATCGGCCGGTCCTTGAAAGCATGGATCGCATTACGGCGCTGCTGGACTAGCTCGACAAGCGCATCGCCATCCGCGCTAAGCAAGCCTTGCGTCTTGCAATAGACGCGCAGCTTCTCGAGCCCGAGACCGTCCGGCGAATGGGCCGCCTGCTTGCTGTGATCGAAGGCCTTCACCTTCTTGAGATTGTCGATGTCGGCCTTGTAGGTCTCGTACCAGACCGACAGCAGCGTCTTGATCGAGCCTTCCATCAAGCTGCCGAGATTGGCCCAGGCCAGGATCAGTTCCGCCGGGCTGAGCGCATTGGCCGGCTCGCGAATCCACAGCCGCAGCGATCCTGACAGGGACACTTGCCAGTCGAGCCGCGATTTTCCCAGGAGGCCGGCCGCCGCGACCGGCGCCCATCCGTCGCTCTTTGCCCAGAACTTGGCGATGCCTTTGTTCAACGACTCGATGCGGTCGATCACTTCCGTGATCGCCATCTGGTCGATCGTCTTGGGGGTGAGTGCTTTCAGGGAGCTCATCGGTTTTCGCCATCATAAAGAAGCGCTTCCCGCATCACCTTGCCTGCTCAATCGCCCCACAGCATCCGGCGGGCAGATTACGGCGCGATTGCTCGAGGCCCCAAACTCGCAGCCGAGCGAAAGACACCTGCCCAGGAATCTCATATATCTTTCTACGGCCGATGAGGAGGAGACACGCCTCGAACTTGGCACCTGGATAGAGTAAGCGGCCGCAGGACGAGGCTATGGCGGCGCCAGCCCGTCCGAGGGGTCACCGGGGCCCGGATCGGCGCGTAGCCGCCGACGAAGGAAAATCCGACCGCAGGAACGCCCTGAGGCGCGATTCGAACCGCAGCGGCGAGACGGGCTAAGAAGACAGGCGCAGGAGCGTCAGCGTAGGCCGCCGAAGGCGGGACTGTCCCTGGCGAGCGGCACACATCAGCGCACGAGGATGCGGCCCACCCGAGCTGGCGGCTCGGACGGGTCGGTCATGTGGTGTGAGTGACCAAGTCTTACGTGAATGCCGCTTCTGCTCGCAATCGCCTAGAGTCCGTTCGGTGAAGGCCCATGCGCCCAAAAACCCACACGAATTGTGACGTTGCTTTTGAGTTCGGCGGCAGCCCGGTTAGTCTAATCGCATGATCGAGAACCGACCGGCCTCACTACTCGCTGACGCACCATACGGCATTCTTCCGAAGTTGCCGTTTGCGCTCGATTGGTCTGCAATTCCGGAATTAATCCGGGTGGCGACGCTCGATCTCGGGGGCGTTCAACCGATAACGAAAGCCATGGCCGAAGCCGCGGGCGGCGCTTTGCACGACAAGCCCAGCGATGGAGAGGTCGAGCTGTTCCGTAAACGTGGCACAAACTTTCAGATGATTTCCATCGTATTGAGCTGTGTTGCCGCGGGCGAAGTCGATGGTGTCTTGCAGGTGCGCCCATTTGCTATGAGTCTGATTCCTGCTTCGAAGCGGGAGCAAGTCACCACCCAGACAATCGATCTCGTAGCCAAGCTTGATGTAAGCGCGTGGCTGGCGACGGGACCGATGTACGCAGGCTACGATCCCTTTTCGGGAGCATGGTCGCTCTATGGGAATTTGCCAGGCTATCTGGACGGCGAAAGAAAGGGATATCTCGACGAGATTGGCATTGTGATCGATCAGTTCTTCCTGGCGACAGAGCTGGCCGAAAACGATGAAATCATGACGATGGACCTTAAGATGCCTTCCGAGCAGATGAAGGCCCGTTACGAGAAGCATCGCCGAAAACTGTTCTTCACGCCATTCAAACAGGTCGAAGCACGGCGCGTTTGGGGCGCAGAAACGCCCATCGAATTGTTCGTCATCCAGGCACTGGCGAAGGAGAAGCTGTTTCCCGCGTGCCAGATGCTCATTATGGACGACGGGGCAACATTTCCCTCATTGTACCATCTCTGGAACGACGTTGAGTTCCGCCATAGCGAAGGTCTGGTGACCGAGGCGGACCTGTTCTTCGCGGATGAACGCATCGCTGTGTTTTGCGATGGAGGACACCATGCGCGGGCCAAGCAAAAGGCAAAGGACACTGTCATTACCGAGAAGCTCGCAGCACTCGGTATCCGCACTGTTCGCATTCCCGGTGATGAAATTAGGGAAGACTTGCCCAACGCCATTTGCCGCGTGAAGGAAGTTCTCGCCCAAAAATAGGCTGCGCCAGAATCAACCTGCCCCACCGATCAGGTGGTCACCGGAATCTCAACGACTGGCCGTAAGGCTTCGAGCTGGCGTGCGTACTTGCGGACGATCTTGTCGTAGAGATCGTCCAGGTGCTTGGCGTGGACGCTGATAACAAGCGCATAGGGCAGCTCCTCTTTCGGCGCGAAGTTGCGGCCGCCAAGACGCGCATTGTAGTGAATGTCGAGTACGGGGTTCCGCAAGGTCTTGCCCATGAATGTTACGCTTGTGTGTAGGCAGTTCTCCCATTTCCAGGCGTCGCGCCGCAGCTCGTCCTCCATCAAGCTGCTTTGCGTCTTGCCGAAGAAGCTCTTGCTGTCGGCGTGAACCTGACTGGGATCCTTGCGCTTCTGATCATGCGGGCGGAAGGTCGGCTCAAGCCCGGCGCGCGTGTAATTGCCGGGGTGATGCGGATCGACTCCAGTCGGGTAGCAGAGGGTTGCCGTGATCGTGACCTTGCCCGGAATGACGCCGGAAGGCACTGGAATCGGGGCGCGGATATAGCGGGTCGGCGCAATGCTGCCCTGGTAAACCACGCGCACGGTGTCGTCGTCGCACAGCACGATTTCCTGCACGGAACGCGCGACGCGGCCGCGGCCGACGTCTTCGCACGGAGAATCCGATGTCTCGGCCGTGTGAATCAGCAAGGCCCGGATGGCCAGCATGCTCAGGCTGTCGCCGAAATGCGCGCGCACGCCTGCGCCCAGACGAAGCACTGACGGCGCGGAGAAGGATGTGCCTTCGGTCGCTTCGAAGGCCGCTGCGGGCGTTTCGCTGACCACGATGAAGGGGCGTTGCAGGCAGCCGCCGAACTCGACGAAGTCAGGTTTGACAACACCGGGGCTGCGGCCCGGACCGACAGAGCTGTAGATACAGCGCTGCCAGTGCTCTTCCGGGCTGTCGCAAGAGCCGACGGCAAGAGCATTCACACAATCGGCCGGGACCTGGATGCGGTTGAAGCCTCCCTTCGCCGGTCCATCGCCGTCGTTGCCGACAGCGATCGTGGCCAGGGTCGTTCCGCGTGACAGCCGGTCGTCGAGCACTGCGGTCCAGGCATGAACGTCGTCGTCCTCGATCGGAAGGCGCGGGCCGATGCTGAAGTTGACGAACTGATATTGCTTTTCGACGAGCACCTGGTCGATGCGCGCCAGCACCTCGTAGAGCTCGTGCGGGTTCTGGCCAGGCGCCGTATCGAGGACGCGATAATGATCGACGGGCGCATAGGGCCGGGCGACCGGCTTGGCAGGATCGATATGTCCGAACAGGAACGCCGAGGTCACGCCGACGCCGTGTTTCTGGAAGTCGCCGATGGTCTTGCCGATGCCGGGCGGCTCGATGGACTTTACCCATTTGCCGATGGGATGGTTCTTCGGCACGCCGCCATCGAAGATCGCCACGCGGATATTGGGATCGACGGGACCGGCTGCGGGCAGCGCGATATTCTCCATCGCGACGCGGGACGAGCGAAAAGTCGGCCGCAACATGCGCAGAGA
>NZ_RZSX01000477.1:0-4936 GCF_004023105.1 Mesorhizobium sp. M5C.F.Ca.IN.020.32.2.1
GGACTCAAAAAAATGATCAAGCTACTGTTCTCGGGTCGGTGCCGTCTTTCGGCATCCGTCCGTTGACGACTCTCGTTACGCTCACCTCGAAAAGCTGTCGATCGTCCGACTTTGGGGCTCTGCCGCCTCCCACCAGATGACGGACTCGAAGTCGCAAGAGGAACGTCAGCTTTCTAACGCATCGCGCCCGAAACCGGAAGGACAGCAGACGGCCCATTGCGGGTTACCACATAAATCGCACTCGATTGTCCGCTTCTGGGCGCAATCAGACTCCGATGCTTTACCTGCAACTCTGCTACTACCGCTGCCCCTGGCTCAGCGATCTTGGGCCGCTGACAAACGCACTCCCCCTGACATAAAATCGCAATAGCCGATCCGCGTCCTTCGAAATGCCGATCCTAATGCTCTTCCCGATTTCGCCTGCTTTGTGGTCGTCTCGTGCCAGCCATAGCGGGCCTTCCCGGCAAAGATCGAGCCCGTCGAGCGAACGGTCGATTCGCAACGCGGCAGCCAGCCTACCCGGTCCTCGCGCCAGGTCGCGCAAGCGTTCGACGCCGCGATGGAACCGCATGACTCCCACGCCTTCGAGCGGCTCGAGCGCCCTGATCAGCACGCCGGTTCCGATCCCAGCCGTCTCGCTCGAAACATTCAGCATGTATGAGAGGCCATAGGCGAGATAGACGTAGGCGTGCCCGCGCTCAAGAAACAGCGAACGGTTGCGCGGGGTCATTCCCCGGTAACCGTGCCCGGCGGCATCGCCGGCGACATAGGCCTCGGTCTCGACAATGCGGCCGCTGACGATGCCTTCCGGCAACGCCCGCACCACCAGCTTGCCGATGAGATAGTGGGCAAGAGCGGCCGTATCTTCAGGCAGCTCCGCGCGGGCGAGCGGCGGATGATCATGTCGGCCAGGCTTCACGGCATCCGCTCGACCCATTGTGCGCGAGAAGGCCCAGGCTCGAACGGATCGCCGAAATACTGGTTCTTACAACCCAAGGGCACTCCGAGCTCCCGGTCTTCCATTTCGAGACTCCTTGACCCTGGAGCAATGGCTGCTTTTGCTTAGAATGGAGCGCAAACGGAGTTGGAACACGTGACCCTTACCAATCGAGACATCGTCGAGCTTATAGCGTGGCGGCGCAAGCTGCACCAGAACCCCGAAATCTCGAATGAAGAGGAGAAGACCGCTAAAGAGGTCGCCGACTTCCTCGCCGATACGGGGCCGGACAAGGTGCTGACCGGATTGGGCGGGCATGGCGTGGCGGCGATCTACGAAAGCGGCAAGGCGGGGCCGACGGTGATGTTTCGTTCGGAACTCGATGCGCTGCCGATTTATGAACTTTCTGGCGTAGATCATGCATCACTCGTGCCGGGCAAGTCGCATATGTGCGGCCATGACGGACATACCGCGATCCTGGCGGCACTTGGCCGTCAGTTGGGGCGCGAAAAACCTGCCCGCGGTCGCGTCGTGCTGATGTTCCAGCCGGCGGAAGAAACCGGCAATGGTGCTGCCGGTGTCGTCGCCGATCCGCGCTTTGGGGAGATCGCCCCGGATTTCGCCTTCTCGCTGCACAATCTGCCGGGCGTGCCGTTCGGCGAGGTGCGGCTCAAGACCGGAGTGGTGAACTGCGCTTCACGCGGCATGCGCATCGTGCTAGAGGGCAAGACCGCGCATTCGTCCATGCCCGAGACCGGCGTCTCGCCGATGATGGCAATCAGCCAGTTGATGCCGGCACTCCCGGCACTTGGCAGCGGAACTTTTGCCGACGACAACTTCAGCATGCTGACCGTCACCCATGCCGCGATGGGCGAAGCGGTGTTCGGCATTGCGCCCGGCCATGCAGAGGTCTGGGCGACGCTGCGCACCCGGCGCGACGAGCGCATGGCAAACCTGTGCGCCGCCGCTGAATCGCTGGTCACACAGATCGCTGGCCAGCATGGCCTTTCTGCCCGGTGGGACTATCAAGAGATATTTGTGGCCAGCGTCAATGCGCCGGACGCCGTAGAGCATCTGCGGCGAGCTCTCGATGAAGAAGGCGTCGTGCACGGAGAAGAAGCCCTGCCAATGCGTGCTTCGGAAGATTTCGGCTTGTTCGGCCACAGCGCCTCGTCGGCGATGTTCTTCCTGGGTGCGGGCGAGCGGCACCCTGCGTTGCACAATCCGGACTATGACTTTCCGGACGATTTGATCCCGATCGGGTCGAAAATATTCATGCGAGCGGCGCGCAATCTTCTGGGCTGACCTCATCTTCTGGCTGAGCCCGGGCGCACCATCCGCCCCTCACACAGCCAAACGCCCCTGCTCGGCCTCCGCCGCATTAGGGTCGCCCGGTGCGGTCGCCCAGGCCAGTTCGACGAGCGTCACCGTCCGCCGCCCAGTCCCGTCGAGTTGGCAGACGATGAGGCCCTGCTCCTCGATATAGGTCAGCAGACGCCGGGCACGGCGCAGCGAGTGTGAGCCATAGGCGCGGGCAATTGCTGCGTCGCTCGGGCAGGGCCAGCCCTCCTTCGCTGCGCGGGCGATCATCATGAACATACCCTGCATAGTCCTCGGGCAGCAGCGAGGCGCACCGAGACATCCTGCCAGGCATCATTCCCTGCCATATCGGAACCCAAGCCGGCGCGGGCGCGCGTCAGCATGCGGCGGAAGGCGGGCAGGTCAGGCACAACCGAGGCGAGGCCTCTATGCGGCCGCGGACCACGAACTCCTGATAAAGCACGCCGATGACACGGAACCCGCGTCGGGTTGCGCCAGGAGGCGGCTGATGCTGTCGGGACTGCGAGCAGCGCGGCATTCGCGGTCGGCTACGAAAACGGGATGCCAAAGAGTCGAGAGGCAGAACCTTGGCCGCCGCTTGAGCAGGCCGTGAGCAGCGATGAAGCGGGTCGGCGCCGGCAAGTCCTCAGCAATGGATAGCTAAGCGGTCGGCCGGAAATAGCCGTTGTCGCGCTTGCCTGGCCGCGAAACATGCCGTCCGTCAGGCCCCTCCACAGCATTAATGATCGCGCACGTTCTACCGATAAGCGCGAAATCAGCGCGGAGCGATCTCTGCGACGAGATCGTTCGTCGTCTTAACCCCGGCCATGAAGCCGGCGGCATTGAATTCGTTCATGACGAAGAAAGCGCCGACGCCGCGTGTCGGTGCAATCGCAACATAGAGAAACATCCCTTGCAGGCCGCCGCTCTTCTGGAGGATGAGCGGGCGATGCTCGTTGGGGAGCATGATGACCCATCCGAGACCCATGGCGTCCATCGGGCCGCCGTCATCCAGTCCCACTACCGACGCGAGCCCGTCCCGGTACAAAAAAGCCGCGTGGTTCACGAGGCGGAACTCGGCGTCGGCCGCGGAAGGCTTGTTGTCGACATGCCAGTTCATCCAGCGCAGCAGGTCGTCCGCGGTCGAGTACAACCCACCGGCGCATTCCATGGCTGTGCTCGTCGGCACGATGGGCATGGCGCTGCCATCGAAGTTATGGCCCTGCATCAGGCGCGGTTCGTCCTCCGGTCTTGGGTTGAAAACCGTGTCTTTCATGCCGAGGGGATCGAGGACACGCTCCCGAAGAACCTCGGCATAAGGCTTTCCAGAGACATTCGCGAGCGCCGCTCCGAGGAGGTCGTATCCGAAGTTTGAATAGAGAACGGCGGTGCCCGGCGCGAACAGCAGCGGATTGTCCTTGAGGGCGGCAATCTGCGCCTCTTTCGTGTTGGTAGAGAAGGGGTCGGAGGGAGGCGCCTCGGCCACTGGCACCTCCCGCGGAAGGCCGGAAGCTTGCGCGACGAGATCGATCAGGCGGAGGGCGCGGCCATCTTTCTCCGGGAGCGTGACGTCCCAGCCAAGGCGATCCTGCAGCCGGTCGGTGAGCTGTACCTTGCCGTCGATCGCGAGCGAGGAAAGCACATTGCCGCAGAACACTTTGCTCACGGACGCGATTCGGAACATTGTGTCGCCGTCGGGCACTTTTTCACTCCCGTCGGCAATCTTGCCGAAACCCGCCAAGGCCGTCTCGCCGTTGCGCACGGCGCCGAAGATCAGGCCAGGCACTTCAGTGGAGAGATACAGGATCGTACCGTTGAACTGCACCGCTTCCGTCAGCAGCTTGTCCTCGGCATGTCCATAAGAGGGGGTGACGGCTGCGATTGCCGTCAAAGCGATGGCCACAAGTCGGCGCGATCGAGACAAACGCATCGCCAAAATCCTTTGATAAAGCTGCAGAATAAAATCTTCGGAAAAAGGGCCGGCGCGTAGTATCTTACCATCTCTCCAGAAGCAGGAGATGTCAACAGAATGAACCGAAGGGGGTAATAGGCGGCGGTAGCGTAGTTTCGGCGGATATTTGCGCTACAGTCCTGCCGTATTTCTTGTCCTTCGTCAGTTGATCGGGGCTGATCTCTTTATTAGCAAACCGACCCGCGGGTAATTTAGAACATATGTAAAGCGCCGTCGGCAGGAGGGAGTGCTGTAGCATCGAAGAACTTACAATAGGCGGATCTGCGTCGCGCCAATTCGTCGTCGTATGATGAAGACCGGGCAGATGAGCTGTGGCGGGCCAGCGAGGCCCTATCTGCGCAAAAAAGACTCGCCGCTGTACCTGCCGCTTGGCAATATATCGCCTTGATGCGTGGCATTCCCTTTGCGCACTCGGCCGCCGCCTCACACAGCCAAACTGCCCTGCTCCGCCTCCTCGTCGTTGGTGTCGCCCGGTGCCGTTGCCCAGGCCAATTCGACGAGCGTCACGACCCGCCGGCCGAGACCGTCAAGCTTGCATACGATCATGCCCTGTTCCTCGATATAGGTCAGCAGGCGCCGGGCGCGGCGCAGCGAGTGCGAGCCGTAGGCGCGGGCGATCGCCGCGTCGCTCGGGCAGGGCCAGCCCTCCTTCGCCGCGCGGGCGATCATCATGAACACACCCTGCATATCCTCGGGCAGCAGCGAGG
>NZ_RZSX01000478.1:0-4934 GCF_004023105.1 Mesorhizobium sp. M5C.F.Ca.IN.020.32.2.1
CTGAAGATCAAGGCATCGGCCTGACGTCGCCGGCAAGCGGCGCCAGTGGCGCCGCCTGTCACTCCAATGCTCAAGGAGCTTTTTTCGAAAATGTCTATCCAAGCCATCGAGGACGCCAAGGTGAAGGCGTTCCCTACGCCTGCCAAGCCCGCAGAGGTTATAGCTTTCACCGCCAAGGTGAGGCGCCGCTTCGATCCCGCCGCGATCGCCGGCAAGCTGGCAAGCACGCTGGTGCCGCCGGCAGTCGTCATCGTCGTCATGCTCGTCATCTGGCAGATCGCCTGCTCGTCGCCCAACGCCAGCTTGCCGCCACCCAGCCAGGTATGGAACGAGGCCTACGATCTGATCGTCCATCCGTTCTTCGATTATGGTCCGCAGGATATCGGACTGGCCTGGCGGGTGCTGATCTCGCTGCAGCGCGTCGCCATCGGCTTCGGCCTGGCTGCAATCGTCGGCGTTGCGCTCGGCGCGCTGGTCGGCCAGTCGATCTGGGCGATGCGCGGCCTCGACCCTGTGTTCCAGATCCTGCGCACCGTGCCGCCGCTCGCCTGGCTGCCGCTGTCGCTGGCCGCCTTCCGCGATTCCAGCCCATCGGCGATCTTCGTCATCTTCATCACCTCGATCTGGCCGGTGATCATCAACACCGCCGTCGGCGTCCGCAACATTCCAGAGGATTATCGCAACGTCTCCCGCATCCTCAGACTCAACCAGCTCGAGTTCTTCGTGAAGATCATGGTGCCGGCCGCGGCGCCTTACATCTTCACCGGCCTGCGCATCGGCATCGGTCTGTCCTGGCTTGCCATCGTCGCCGCCGAAATGCTGACAGGCGGCGTCGGAATCGGCTTCTTCATCTGGGATGCCTGGAACTCGTCGCGGCTGCCCGACATCATCGTTGCGCTCGCCTATATCGGCATCACCGGCTTTTGCCTCGATCGCCTTGTCGCGGCGGTCGGCGCCTTCGTCACCCGCGGCACAACGGCAAAGTGAGGAGAGGGCAATGACGGCCTATCTGAAACTCGACCATATCGACAAATCCTTCACCCGCGGCGGCCAGGTCAGCGAGGTGCTGAAAGACATCCGGCTGACCATCGACAAGGGCGAATTCGTCTCGATCATCGGCCATTCCGGCTGCGGCAAGTCGACCTTGCTCAACCTGATCGCCGGGCTGACGAAAGTGTCCGCCGGGGCGGTCCTGCTCGAAGACAAGGAGGTCGACAGCCCCGGTCCTGAACGCGCCGTGGTGTTCCAGAACCACAGCCTGCTGCCATGGCTCACCGTCTACGAAAACATCAACCTGGCGGTGTCTAAGGTCTTCGGCCGCACCAGGAGCCGGGCCGAACGGCACGACTGGATCATGCGCAATCTCGACCTCGTGCAGATGGCGCATGCCAGAGACAAGCGGCCCGCCGAAATATCGGGCGGCATGAAGCAGCGCGTCGGCATCGCCCGCGCGTTGGCCATGGAGCCGAAGATCCTGCTGCTCGACGAACCCTTCGGTGCGCTCGACGCGCTGACGCGCGCCCATCTGCAGGACGCGGTGATGGATATCCATTCGAGGCTTGGCTCGACGACGATCATGATCACCCACGACGTCGACGAGGCGGTGCTGTTATCCGATCGCATCGTCATGATGACCAACGGTCCGGCGGCGACCATCGGCGAGGTGCTTCCCGTGCCGCTGGTCCGGCCGCGCCGCCGCGTCGAGCTTTCCTCCGAGCGGACCTTCCTGCGCTGCCGCGAGGCGGTGCTGAAGTTCCTCTACGAACGCCACCGCTTCGTCGAAGCCGCGGAGTAGCTCAATGACCGAAAAACTCGTCATCATCGGCAACGGCATGGCGCCCGGGCGGATGCTGGAGCACCTGCTCGAACAGGCACCGGACCGTTACGTTGTCACCATCTTCAACGCCGAGCCGCGGGTCAATTACGACCGCATCATGCTGTCGCCGGTGCTGTCCGGCGAGAAGGCCTTCGAGGAGATCATCATCCACGGCGACGGCTGGTACATCGCCAATGGCATCACCCTCTACAAGGGCCACAAGATCGTCGCCATCGACCGGACGGCAAAGACCGTAACCTCCGACCACGGCGTCACAGAGCCCTATGACAAGCTCGTTATCGCCACAGGCTCGGTGCCTTTCATCATTCCGGTGCCCGGCCACGATCTGCCGGGCGTGCTCACCTATCGCGATCTCGACGACGTCCAGGCCATGCTGCTTGCCGCCCAGTCGCGGGCCAAGGCCGTGGTCATCGGCGGCGGCCTGCTCGGGCTGGAAGCGGCGGCGGGCTTGAACTCGCAAGGCATGGACGTCACCGTGCTGCATGTCACGCCGACGTTGATGGAGCGCCAGCTTGATCCGGCTGCCGGCCATCTGTTGCAGCGCGCCGTCGAACAACGCGGCATCAAGGTCATCACCAAAGCTAACACCCAGGCGATCACAGGCAAGGGCAAGGTCGAGCAGGTGGAACTCGCTGACGGAACCATCATCCCGGCGACGCTGGTCGTCATGGCGGTGGGCATCAGGCCGAATGCGGCGCTGGCGAAACAAGCCGGCATTGCCGTTAGCCGCGGCATCGTCGTCGACGGCGGCATGCGCAGCAACGATCCCAACATCTACGCGCTCGGCGAATGCGCCGAGGTCAACGGCCAGGTCTACGGGCTGGTCGCCCCGCTCTACGAGATGGCGCGCGTCGCGGCCAGCCAGCTTGCCGGCAACGAGGCGGCGGCTTTCGTCCATATGGACACGCCGACCAAGCTCAAGGTCACCGGCATCGAGCTGTTCTCGCTCGGCGACTTCGCCGAGGGCGAGGACCGCCAGGAGATCGTGCTGCGCGATGCCGCCGCCGGCGTCTACAAGCGGCTGGTGCTCAGGGATGACCGCATCATCGGCACCGTGCTCTACGGCGAGACGGCGGACGGCGCGTGGTTCAACGACCTCAAGAAGAAGCAGACCGACATATCGCAAATGCGCGACACCCTTATCTTCGGCCAGTCATACCAGGGAGGTGCCTCCCTGGACCCTATGGCGGCCGTTGCAGCCTTGCCGGATGATGCGGAAATCTGCGGCTGCAACGGCATTTGCAAAGGAAAAATCACCGGCGCGATCACGGCCAAGGGCCTGACGTCGCTAGACGACGTGCGTGCCCACACCAAGGCTTCCGCTTCGTGCGGCTCCTGCACCGGTCTGGTCGAGAAGCTGATGGCGCTGACCATAGGCGACAAATACAATCCGGCGGCTGTGCAATCGATGTGCGGCTGTACCACGCTCGGCCATGACGAAGTCCGCCGGTTGATCAAGGCCAAGAGCCTGAAGACCATTCCCGCCGTCATGCAGGAACTGGAATGGACCACCTCCTGCGGCTGCGCCAAATGCCGGCCGGCGCTCAATTACTATCTCGTCTGCGACTGGCCGGACGAGTATGCCGACGACTACCAGTCGCGCTTCATTAACGAGCGCGTTCACGCCAACATCCAGAAGGACGGCACCTATTCTGTGGTGCCGCGCATGTGGGGTGGCGTCACCAATGCCGCCGAACTGCGCGCTATCGCCGACGTCGTCGACAAGTTCGATATCCCGATGGTCAAGGTTACAGGCGGACAGCGCATTGACATGCTCGGCATCCGCAAGGAAGACCTGCCGGCGGTGTGGGCCGACCTCGGTCAGGCCGGCTTCGTGTCCGGCCATGCCTATGCCAAAGGCCTACGCACCGTGAAGACCTGCGTCGGTTCGGACTGGTGCCGCTTCGGCACGCAGGATTCGACGGGGTTCGGTGTTCGCATCGAAAAATTCATGTGGGGGTCGTGGACGCCCGCCAAGGTCAAGATGGCGGTCTCGGGCTGCCCTAGGAACTGTGCCGAGGCGACCTGCAAGGATGTCGGCGTGATCTGCGTCGATTCAGGCTACGAAATCCATTTCGCCGGTGCTGCCGGCCTCGACATCAAGGGCACAGAGGTGCTCGGCCTGGTCAAGACCGAGGACGAAGCGCTCGAGCATATCGTGGCGCTGACGCAAATGTATCGCGAACAGGGCCGCTATCTCGAGCGCATCTACAAATGGGCCAAGCGCATCGGCATCGCCGAGATCAAGCGCCAGATCATGGACGATGGCGAGAGGCGCAAGGCCTATTTCGACCGCTTCGTCTTTTCGCAGAAATTCGCGCAGGTCGACCCGTGGTCGGAGCGCGTTTCCGGCAAGGACAAGCACGAATTCCGGCCGATGGCTTCGGTCGGTTTCGCTCAGGCGGCGGAGTAGGCGCGTGTTCCCGAAAAGTGGAAACCGGTTTTCGGTTAAGAACACGCGCAAAGGATGAGGCAGATGAACTGGGTATCAATCGGCTCGATATCGGACATTCCGCGCCGCGGCGCGCGCTGCGTCGCCACGCCGCAAGGCAAGATCGCCGTCTTCCGCACCGCGGAGGACCAGGTCTTCGCCATCGAGGACCATTGTCCGCACAAGGGCGGGGCGCTCTCGCAGGGCATCGTCCACGGCGCGGCGGTGACCTGTCCCCTGCACAATTGGGTGATCTCGCTGGAGACCGGCAAGGCGCTCGGCGCCGATGAAGGTGCGGTGCGCACCGTTCCGGTGCGGATCGAGGGCGAGCGTCTGTTCATTGCGCTGGAAGCGCTGGCCAGCCGCGCGGCCTGAGCATGAAGATCGACGAAGCGCGCGAGGTGAGGACCACCTGCCCCTATTGCGGGGTGGGCTGCGGCGTGCTGGCGAAGGTCACCGCGGATGGCGAAATAACCGTTCGCGGCGACCCAGACCATCCGGCAAATTTCGGCCGGCTCTGTTCCAAGGGCTCGGCGCTGGCGGAGACGATCGATCTCGACGGCCGGCTGCTCTATCCGGAGATCCACGGTCGCCGCACCGGCTGGGACGAAGCGCTCGACCTCGTCGCCTCGACTTTCTCGCAAACCATTGCCGAGCACGGCCCCG
>NZ_RZSX01000479.1:0-4928 GCF_004023105.1 Mesorhizobium sp. M5C.F.Ca.IN.020.32.2.1
CGGCCCGCCTGCACACTGCCCGGTTCTCACAAGGACCGGGCATTTTCTTAGATCAACGCTGAAGATCAGATGCCGGCAGCCTCGTCGGGTTACCGGCGATCCATTCCTCGCTTGAACTGGTCGAAGATCGATTCGACGCCCTTCAGGTAATCGTCGCGCTGCTGCGCGCCCGTCTCGAACATCTTGCCGAACAAATCGTCGAACGGATTCCTTGGCCTGCCGCTCGGATTGGCCGGCGGCTGTGGCGCCGGGCGCTGCTGGGGCGCCTGACGAGGCTGCGGCTGAGGCTGCTGCGGCTGTTGCGCACCACCGCCGAACATATCCTGCAGCATCTTGCCGAGCGGATTGTCGCCGTAGGGACTGGGCGCCTGCTGCGGCTGGGTTTGCGGCTGCTGCTGCGCGCCGCCGCCGAACATGTCCTGCAGCACCTTGCCGAGTGGATTGTCCATCGGGCCGGGCGCCTGGCGCTGCTGTGGTGCCGGCGCTTGCGCGCCGCCCTGCCGCATCATCTGCTCGATAATCTCGCCGAGCGGATTGCTGCCGCCGCCGAATCCGCCTGCTGCCTGCATTTGATCTGTAGTCTGCTTGAACAGTCCGCCCATCACCATTGAAGCCACGGCCGGCAGCATCTGCTGCAAAACCTGCTGGCTGACGCCGCTCGCCTGCGCAGCCTGGCTGGCAACGGCGCGGGACAGCTCTTTCGAGCCGAACAGGTGGCCAAGAATGCCGTTGCCTTCATCGACGCCCTGCGGCGAGAAAGCCCGGCTTGCGTCCTCGAAATATTTGGCGTGCTGGCCGCTGGCCATTGCCGTCATGAACGCGCCGAGCCCGTAAGGATCGGATGTGTTGCGCTTCAGCCCCTGTGAAAAAGCCGGCAGCAGCGCCTCGATCGCCGATTGCGTCTGCTGCTGCGACAGCCCGAACTGTTGGGCCAGGATCTGCATGCCGTTGCCGTTCTGAGCCTGCGCCAGGATGTCGAACAAGGAAGGCATTGTTTTTCTCCTCCGGGAAGATCCTCGTAGGAGAGCCTACCGCATCGGCCCGAAAATCGGAATCGATTTTCGGAAAGCACGATGCGGTAGCTTAAAGAGAGTCAGAGCGTCCTTTGCGCGTCCACCAGGGCGCGCGGCGCTCTAGTCTAATTCGTTTCCATTACTAACTGAGGCGACTGTTCCTGAGCTGTCGGCCAACCGGATAGCAAACGGCTAGTACGCATATTCCATGAACACCGGCTCGATCGAGCCGCCCCAGCGCGTATGATAGGCGGAGAGCAGCTCTTCGGCGCTTGTCGTGCCACGCGCGACCACTTCGTCCAGCGTGCTGAGGAACGACGTTTCATCATAGCCGTCGCGGTTCTTGCGGCCGCGGTTCTTCAGCCCCATGCGCGAGATGACAAGCACGTCGCGGGCGATCTCGCGCAGTGTCGTGTTGCGGAACGGCGCCGAAACCCCCTGTTCCGGCACGGCGTTGCGCATCGCCAGCACCTCTTCATAGCTCCAGCTCGAGGTCAGCGCCTCGGCCGCGTCGAGCGCCGCCGCGTCATAGAGCAGCCCGACCCAGAAGGCCGGCAGCGCGCAGATGCGCCGCCACGGTCCGCCATCGGCGCCGCGCATCTCAAGGAAACGCTTCAATCGCACGTCGGGGAACAGCGTCGACAGATGGTTCGCCCAATCGCCCATCGTCGGCAGCCCCTCGGGTATCTCGTTGCGGGCCGCACCTGCCATGAACTGGCGGAAGGTGACGTGTGTCATGTCGTGGTACTGGCCGTCGCGGATGACGAAATACATCGGCACGTCGAGCGCCCATTCGACATAATCGGCGAAGCCGAAATCGGGCGAGAAGCAGAATTCGAGCAGGCCCGAGCGCTGGTTGTCGGTGTCGCGCCAGATGTCGCCGCGCCAGCTCTGAAATCCGTTGGGCCGGCCTTCGGTGAAGGGCGAGTTGGCGAACAGCGCCGTCGACAGTGGCTGCAGCTTCAGCGACACCTGCATCTTGCGGCGCATGTCGGCCTCGCTCTCAAAGTCGAGATTCACCTGGATGGTGCAGGTGCGGTACATCATGTCGAGTCCTTTGGTACCGACCTTGGGCATGTAGCGCGTCATGATCTCGTAACGCGATTTCGGCATTTTCGGTGTCTCGGCCAGTGACCATTTCGGGCTGCCGCCGAGGCCGAGGAAGCGTATGCCCATCGGCTCGGCGATCTCGCGCACCTGCGCCAGATGCGCATTGCCTTCGCGGCAGGTCTGATGGATCGTCTCCAGCGGCGCGCCGGACAGTTCGAACTGGCCGCCGGGCTCCAGCGAGATCGCGCCCTGGCCGGTCGGCTCGACCAGGCCGATGATGCGGCCGGCATCCATGATCGGATCCCAGCCGAGTTTTTCCTGCATGCCTTCGAGAATGGCGCGGATACCGTGCTCGCCGCCATAGGGCACCGGCGCATTGCCGTCGACATAGAACGGGAATTTCTCGTGTTCGGTGCCGATGCGCCATTTGTCGCGCGGCTTGTTGCCTTCAGCCAGATGCGCGACAAGCTCGTCGACGCCTTCGATCGGCCGGAAATCGGTTGTGTCGCGCGCCATTACAAGTCCTCTGCAGGCGGTCGGACGACCGCCGGCGCTAGATGGACGAAATGTCAGTAGGCGATCAAGCGAAAAATCCTGAGCCACAGGGTAACTGGAATTGATTGACGCTGCTTCTTTCTTCTCCCGCAAGGGCCCCGCTGGGGGAGAAGGGCAGAATCTTCACCAGTCCCCGACCGTCGCCTGTATCACCGCCAGTGCCGCCACCGCAGCCGTGTCGGCGCGCAGGATGCGCGGACCGAGCGGAATGGCGGTTACGAAAGGCAGCACCCTCAGCATCCTTCGTTCCTCGTCGGAAAACCCGCCCTCGGGCCCGACCAGCAGCCCGAACTTCTTCTCCCGCACCGCTTGCAGCGCGGGCAGGGGATTGTTGGTCGAGGCATCCTCGTCGCAGAAGATCAACCGACGCTCCTTGTCCCAGCCGGCCAGCAGGCGCTCGAACTTTTCCGCTTCGCGCACCTCCGGAACCGCCAGGATGCCGCATTGTTCGGCGGCCTCGACGACATTGGCGCGCAGGCGTTCGATGCCGGGCTTCGCCACTTGCGTGTGCTGGGTGATGACCGGCTGCAGGACGCCGGCGCCCATCTCGACCGCCTTCTGCACCAGATAATCGAGCCGACCCTGCTTCAATGGCGCAAAGCAGTAGATGAGATTGGGCAGCGGCGGCTGCGGCCGCTGCAAGGCCAGCACCTTCAGCCGCACCGCTTTTTTGGATTTCGCGGCGATTGCCGCCGACCATTCGCCGTCTCGGCCGTTGAACAACAGGATTTCGGCGCCTTCGCCGAGCCGCAGCACATGCATCAGGTAATGACCCTGCTGCGGGCTCGCCTCGAACTCGGCTTCCGGCCCGAGGTCGTTCGGCACGAACAGCCGCTGCATCTTGTAATTGGCGCGCATTGCCGAGGAATGGGCGAGCCAAACCTTGGCGTCAAGTCTCAGCCGAGGGATGCCAGACCGGTTCGTAGCCTTGCCGCAGCACGGAAATGGTGGTTGCCGGCGTGAGCAGGCGGATAGGACGGACGGCAAAACCACCGAACCCCACCGGATCGCCATAGCCTGCGAACGACCAGCGAAGCGCCTTGCGGCCGCGCATCGCATAGGCGTTGCCCCCTTCCGCAATCATGGCGCCGTCCGGCAACCCGGCAAGCTCTTCGGCGAATACGACCGGTGCCCGCCCACCTGCCGCCAGCCGCTCCTTATGCAGCCGCTTATCAACCTGCGGTGCGCGCGGCTCCGCAATGCCGTAGGCCACGCCGAAGCGCTGGACGAAGTCGCCCGCCCGCTCGCGCCGGCAGAAGAAGCAAGGCCGATGCCCGGCCGAGAGCGCTGTGACCTCGTCCAGGAAAAACAGCTCGGTCCAGCCGGTCTTGCCACCGTTCCTGTTTCGGCCCATCGGCTCGCGCCGTACATCGCGGAATTCACAGAGGCAGATGATCCAGGCCTGCAGTGCCCAGCGCTTTTTCAGCAGCGTCTTCGTTTCGGGGTCATGGATGATACCGCGATTGCCCATCAACCGGCCACGCTCCGGCACGGCGCGGAGAACGCCGAACGGGTCTACGCGGTTCTGCAGTGGCATAGCTTTCTCCCCGAATACGCATCTTGGCCGAAATGACGGCGGCATGATATCGCTCGACGCATCATTTTCATATCAGCAGGTTTTTCAATGCGGGTGCTGGTGGTCCAGAATTTCGACAGTGAGGGCCTTGGCCAGATCGGCGCAGCGCTAGTCGAGGCGGGCGCCGATATCGACCTGCGCCGGCCCTATTGTGGCGAGATGCTGCCGCAGGACAGCGATGCGCACGACGCCATGGTCGTGCTCGGCGGCGCCCAGAATGCGCTGGACGACGAGATTTGCCCGTATTTCCCTGAACTGCTCGACCTGACGCGCGATTTTGCGAACAAGGATCGCGCCGTGCTCGGTATCTGCCTTGGCAGCCAACTGGTCGCGCGCGCCTTCGGCGGCGAGAACCGGATCGGCGGCGCCTCGGAATTCGGCTGGCACAAGGTCTCGCTCACTCCGGCGGCGAAGGCCGATCCGGTGCTCGCCGCGCTGCCTGAAAATTTCCCCATCTTCGAATGGCACGACGACACCTTTGCCTTGCCTGAAGGTGCCGTGCGGCTCGCCGGCAACGAAGTAGCCGAGAACCAGGCGTTTCGCATGGGCCGCGCCGTCTATGGCTTTCAGTTCCATTTCGAGGCGGACCGGCCGATGGTCCGCGACTGGAGCTCATCCTTCGCATCGCTCATTGCCGAACGGCACCCGGACTGGAGCACTCGGCTCGACGACGAAATGGCCCATCACGGACGGGATGCCGATGCCGCCGGGCTGGCCATTGCCCGCGCCTGGGT
>NZ_RZSX01000047.1:0-14514 GCF_004023105.1 Mesorhizobium sp. M5C.F.Ca.IN.020.32.2.1
GTAGTAGAGGGTCGATGCCTGCATGGCGGGGATGTACCAGCCTTCCGCCGGCTTGGATCCCAGCCACCCGAGAAACAGCGCGTTGGCGACAAACAGCCAGAAGAACCGCCTGTACGAGGGCCGGTAGACGGCCGAGCGCACCTTCGACGTATCCAGCCAGGGCACGAAGAACAACACGGCGATGGCGCCGAACATAGCGAGCACGCCGCCGAGCTTCGAGTCGATCGGGCCGACGTTGAAAGTGACGGCGCGCAAGATCGCGTAGAAGGGCAGAAAATACCATTCCGGCACGATATGAGCCGGCGTCTTCAGCGGATCGGCGGCGGTATGGTTGTCGGGGTGCCCGAGATAGTTCGGCACGTAGAACACGAAATACGAAAAGGCGAGCAGGAACACCACGGCCCCGAGCACATCCTTCATCGTGGCATGCGGCGTGAAGTCCACGACGTCGGTTTTCGACCTCACATCGATGCCTGCCGGATTGTTCTGTCCGACGATGTGAAGCGCCCAGATGTGCAGTATGACGACGCCCGTCAGCATGAAGGGCAGCAGGTAATGCAGCGCAAAGAAGCGGTTGAGGGTCGGATTGTCGGCCGCGAAGCCGCCGAGCAGCAGTTGCTGCACCCAGTCGCCCACCAACGGAATCGCCGTGAAGAAGCCGGTGATGACGGTCGCGCCCCAGAACGACATCTGCCCCCAGGGCAGCACATAGCCCATGAACGCTGTCGCCATCATCAGCAGAAGGTTGGTGCAGCCGAGGACCCACAGCAGCTCGCGCGGCGCCTTGTAGGAGCCGTAATAGAGGCCGCGGGAAACATGGATGTAGACCGCGATGAAGAAGAACGAAGCACCATTGGAATGCAGGTAGCGCAAAAGCCAGCCGGAATTCACGTCGCGCATGATCTTGTCGACGGAGTTGAAGGCCAGCGTCGCGTCGGCCGCATAGTGCATGGCGAGCACCACGCCGGTCACGATCTGCGTTGCCAGCATCATCGAGAGGATGCCGCCGAACGAATAGGCGTAGTTCAGGTTGCGCGGGACTGGATAGGCGATGAACTGATCATGCACCATCCGCGGCAGTGGCAGCCGGGCGTCGAACCAGCGTCCGATCCTCGTCTTGGGCGTATAGGTCGAGTGTCCACCGCTCATCGCGTTACCTCGAGTTCTCAGTATCGACTTGGTCAGGACCGTTTGACCGGCTGTCTCCCGTCACAGACGAGCGCGTTCACTCGCGATTCCGAGCGCTTCTCGGGCAGATGGAGACTCTGACGCCGTTGCGTGAGTAGAGCGGCCGGCCCGTCGCGCGAACAAACCCTTCGCCGCCGCCGCGCCTAACCGACTGCGCCGCCGTGTCGACGGTCCAGAACCTCTTGAGGATCTGCAGCATCTTCGAAAGAACGAATTCCAGGGTCATTTCCGATGCTCCTCGGTCGGGTTGTTGAGGAACCCAAGCATGCCAGCCCTTCTAGTGTGCGAACTATCGTGCCGAGGACGCGTGCGCCTGATACGTTGGTCTATGAGCTCCTGATTGAAAGGCTGCGCCGGACGGTAGAGGCGCAACCGCGCGTTCACAATTCGCGAAGCGCTCATGCGGGTGGGGTGGACCGATCGGCATCCGGCCCCCGGGCGGCGCGACTGCTCTTCGCGCGCCTCTTCCATGAACATCGACCGTCCCTTCCTTGGCCACGAGCAATCGCCCGGGGCACGAGTGAGTGTGGGTGCGATACCCTTCAGCCCCCGCGGTTGGCGGTTGTCGAAGCCATTTGCCGCAAGCGGCGGGGACCGCCGCCGGCGCAGTACTCCGACATCGACAAGTTGGTCGATGAACCTATGAAGGACGGCCGGCGGTCGGTATTTCCAGGAAGCCGGCGGCCGAGTCACGATTGCGAAGACTGCGCGCGGCCGTTGCAGGATGCCGCACTGGCGCTGCCGAGCGCCTCGTCAATGATGCGGCGGATGGTGCGCGCGCAGCGGCCGCACTGGACGCTGCCGCCGAGACAGCCATAGACCTGGCTGATCGAGCGCGTCCGCTCCGCCTCGACGGCGGAGCGGACATGCTGGTCGCTCAACACATTGCATGAGCAGACGATCATGGCGCGATAGTCCCGACCGCGACCTGGTACAGCTCTGACCCGACAAGCGGATCAGTAGTCCCAGACAGCCGGCACGCAACGAAAGACATCGCCGTCCACCGCTACATGGCAGATAGACGGAAATGGCAGGTGAGTGGCCACCAGCGGCTCGCGAGTCGCCGCCAGCTCCCGCAAAAGATTGATGCGGACGCGGGCCGCCTCGTCGGGGTCGTGTTCGAAGCCGTTGTGCCAGTCGGGTTGGTCGAATCCGACCTGGAACACGGCGTCGCCGGCGAAGGTCAGCCGGTCGCCGCCGGACGCCAGGCGAACCACGCTGTGCCCGGGGGTGTGGCCGCCAGTGAGCGTGACGACCACTCCCGGCGCCACCTCGTGCTCCGTCTCAAACGGCCGCAACTGGCTGCGGTACTCGTTCACGAACCGCTTGGCCGCCCGCCGAAGCGCATCCGGGAACCCCGTTGGCATGGAGGCGCGGGAGAAATCGGGCGCCTCCCAGAACTTGAGCTCGGCGGCCGCCACGTGAATGCGCAGATCCGGACGCAGCCGGTCCTTCACCCCGTCGATGAGCAGCCCGCCGATATGGTCCATGTGCATATGGGTGAGCACCACGTCGGTGACGGATGCGAGATCGATGCCGGCGGCCTCCAGTCGCGAGACCAACCGCCCGGCCCTCGGCAAGTGCAAGTCCGGGTCCATGCCCAGCCCGGCGTCGACGAGTATGGTCCGGCCGCCGCTGCGCACGACGACCACGTTCAGCGGCCACTCGAGCACGTCCGGCGGCAGGAACATCTCGTCCAGCCAGGCTGCCCGGACGGCCGGGTCGACGTTGTATGCCATGACCGGGGCTGGTATCGGCAGCACTCCATCGCTGACGATCAGCACGTCGATGTCGCCGACCTGCAGCGCGTAGCGCGACGGAACCAGCTCGGGCTCCGGTCGACCGTTGCCGCGCTTTGCCTTCAGGCTGTCGGCGCAGTGCTGGATCGAGGGGTGTGAAATGTTGTCCAGGCTCATGTTTGTCTCCTGCTGACCACGGCCGTATCGGCCACCTCCGCCGCTGGCGCCCGTGGATCTGGCATAAGCCTCCATGGACCGCCACCTGGCGTCTACGGAGGAAAGTTGCGCCGCCTCGGCCTGCGCCACCATCGGACGGAAGCACCGGTCACCCGATGCGAAAGTCTATGACAGACCCGTTGCGAGCATGGGTGATATCCCGCGAAAGTCGGAAGACGCCGATATATACGTCCGTGATTATCGGTCTTGCAAAACCGCGAAGCAGCCGTGCCGGCGCGCATACCGGCTAAGGACGGTCTATACAGAGTCCTGTGCAAGGGTGACCAGGTCAGTTGCCGCCGGCCCGCGGGCGCGGCGAGCGAGAACTTTACCACCGGCGATTGTATGGCGAACCGTCACGGAGGTGACCCCTAGCGGCTCGATCCGAAGCTGAACGGATGGGCGCTTTCGGGACTACTGAAATCCGCGTGAATGGCGCAAGTAGGCGCAAAGCGGTCGTCCACGCGGCGGCCGACCTAAGTCGTCTCCGGCTCACAATTGCGGTTCGGCAGAAGTGACCGATGCTGGTATTGACACCAGCTTACTTTGTCTCGGTGACATTCTCGATCGGTCGCGCCAACCATCCCATTCGCACGCCGTTACCGCCTTTTACCGCACGCGTCGCCCAAGGGTCTTTCCAGCCTTCAAATAGCTGGACTATACATCGCTGCACAAACCTGACTGACGAACAGGACGACAATAGAACTTAAGGCATAACTCGCCCTTCCCGCTGATGGATTGAGTCGATGCACCTGACTCCTGGGGCATAGAGAATCTAGATGGGCCCACTTCTAAGCGAAGTTGACCATAACTGGTTGATATTGAATAATTTTGGTGGGCCCGGAGGATGTGCCGGGACCGTTGATTTCATTGGCTTTCTCGTGGGCCAAAATCAGAAATCTTCCCGTATCGCTCCGTATGGTTCCGCGCCTAAGCAAAGGACGCTGCACAAGATGGGGCTTCATGCAGGTCTGAGCCCCCGACCACTGTGGCGAGCGAGCAATCTTGGGTGAGATGAGCAATGCTGGCCGCAAGCTCCATAGGTCCACCTAGGTGTTCAAGCACCTGGCGGGCAAGCGACTCCGACTCCTCCTTGGAAAGAGGCGGCACGTCGATGACGCTCAGACGGTCTCCAGAAAAGGAATAGCTGCTTGCCTGGGCCCGGATATGCTCAACTCCATATCGTCGGAAGACAATGAGCAATTTTACACGACCCACGTTGGCCGCGGCGTAATTGAACAATGGCTGGAGACTTGTCGCTGTCATGAGCATCATCGACGACGAGGAGCAGGTCACCGGAACCAAGCTCTTCTAGAGACACCTTGGTGATCTCCATTGTCGGTGAGACAAGCCTGATCCTAGTCGCAGACTGATCGGCGGCGATTTGGTCCAGAATGGCTTGGAGCTCGAGATTTGCCGCCGCCGCCAGACCCCGTTACCAGCGTCACGCCAACGTCCGATTCTTGTGTGCTTCCAAGGCTTCAGCAAGGGGAGCTTCTCTGCCGACCAGCTGCCAAGTATGGGTGAACAAGGTTTCCTTGCGTGCGAGAGCCGCAAAGAATTCCTGAGCCGTTTCCCACGGACTTGTGGGAGAGACGCCGAGAAGGCTATTGTCGATGTAGTTATCAGCATCCCAAAGGCTTCGGGTCGTTCCTAATATTCGGTTCAATCCGCTCAATGACGGGCTCGAACGCGGCATTAGCGACTTCGATGAGCACAGATCGATCAGCCCCGGCGACTGGCAGGGACGCAATGATGGCATTGGGATCCATGAGAGGATGATCCTTTTGGAGTGGCGTTTGGGACATCAGCCTGCGGTCGCCATGCCGACGGTGGTTCTTAGTGTGGTGGCCAATCGAGCCCAGGCGCTACCCTATGCTTACATGCGCACAGGCAGGATACGTGAGAATTTCGCAGATGCGGTCCAAAGCAGATGGGGCAGCACCTGCGGGCAGTCCGTCATCCAGGTCCTGCAAGGTGGGAGCTGAGTTGCTTACCTCAGCAGTGCCGCTCGCCCGCGCTATGGCCGGCAGTTCTAAGCTTTAGAGGAATAATGCGGGGCCGTTTTCGGATGAAAACGCCGATTGCCAAACGCCGCACCGGCTGGAATTTTTCGCGCTCAGCCTCTCCGTAAGCCGTAAAAGCGCGGAAAATTACGTGTCGCTGAATTTTCCGCGCTTTTGGATTCACGAGCGGGAATTTTCCGCGCTTTTAAACTGATCGGAGCTATTTAAATCGCTTGAGAATCCATCCGTTGCTACAATATCAAAGAGCGCACGGGGCAGACCGACACCAACTGGAGGCAAAGCAATGGAAGAGATTCAGAAGCGCCGCGTCGGCCGCCCAATTGGCAGCGGCGTCAAGAACAACGATCAGGCCCTTGCCAAGGTCGCAAGTATCTTGCTGGATAATCCTTCCATGAAGGCGACTTCAGCCATGAGGCGGGTCCTCAATGATATGTCCAGCTCGCGGAGGGAGACAGACGTTACCTTGATCCGTCGATGGCAGGGGCGCTGGAAGCTGAACAGACAGAAATTCATGAACGAAGCGGCGGCAACGAGAGCTGCAAGGACGGCGAGAGCGCCCTCGCGCACGACGTCATCGATCTCCGACTCGGCTAGCGAGTACCTTATGCGGAAAGCCAAAGAGACGGCGAGTATGTACAATTTTTCGGAAGCATCTGCTCTCCAAAAGGCCGCGGCTGGATACCTCGATACGCCCCTCAGGAAAGAGGTACATGGTGTTTTAGACTCACTGGCGCTGAGGACGGCGCTGGGTCTTCACGAATCGTCCATTCAGCGAGAATTGCGGCGCATGACGGATTCCACTGTCATGGAACGATGCTGAAAGCCTTGGAGGAGCAGGATCGCTTCCTTGCCGAGCTGAAAAAATGGGGTTGAGGCTACAAAAACTGCCCAATAACGGCAATTGACGCCAAGGCAGCGCGCGACCGGTTCGCGAAGGACAGATTTCGGCCCCAGCCGGGACTGAAACGACGCATTTTGTAGGTATAATTTTCTAAGATGGCGCTTTTGCAATTGACGCCTGCAAGGGTGCCTCATGCTTGCGCCGTAAAACGCAACACGAGCGCAGACGGTTCAGTCTGTCGTTTGAACCTGGAATCTGGTGAAGGCAACCGAACCAATGGACAAGATCACAATCGACTTCTGGGGCTTTGCAATAACGGCCGAAGGGTTTTACGGCGTCTTGGCCGCGTCGGGGCTGGTGATGGCCATTGTCATTGTGTTGAAGGTCGGGAGGCGTCGGGGTACCTAAGGCTGCTTCTCGGCAAGACGGAGGGCATCGATGTGCGAAGCCAGTATGACATTGTTAAAGATTGGGCACTCCTATCCGACGACGAGGCGATGGAAGCCGAGATCGAAGGCACGGCAAGGACGCTACCACGTCGGTCGCCTAGTGTCCCTTGGAAGTGTCTGGCAATCGTGAAGATGCCGAATATCGATTCTGGTTCGATCTGTTTTTGAGACTTTCCAGAAAGGACGACGTCGGGTGGGCTTAGCCCGTAGGAGACTAACCTAACCAATCTGTCCCAGTTCGCATGGGACGCCACTCCCGCAAACGATAGCGGCTGCTCTTCGTGCTTCACACGCTAAGCTGTAAAGTCAAAGCCGACGCCGTACCTCCGTTCTATGACCCACTCGGGGACCAGCATCCCGCCATCGGCCAACGCGTTGCCTTTGCGATTGGCAAAAGGATTGGCGGAAAGGGCCATGAACGAGGATGACGACACCCTCTTCTTGGTCTTCGATGAAACCGAACAACCCGAAAACGCCGCCAGGTGAGAATGATGGCGAAGCGCCAGAATAGCATTGGTCTCCTTAGCCTCGAACCTTCCGCCAAGGCGGACTACCCCAAAGACTTGACGTCGCAGTCCTCCGACGGCGGAAGCCTGCGCCCGTATCGTTGGTGAAGACGAAACGATTGTTTCGAAACTTCAGGAACGAGGGCCACGTTGGCGGAACCGGCCTGACAGTTCTCACGTGGATAAGCACGTCGTCATGCTCCCGAGCGTCGGGGGCATCTACGACTGCGTAGTGAGTATGAGTTTCGGTTCTGCCGTCGGCTACCGCCATAACCACGTCAAACCGACTCGGGGGTCGCAGATGCGCAACTGAGATCGCTATAGCTTGCACATCATCCCCAGAGCTACGCTCGCCAAAGTACAGATTTGCCGCGCAGTTCAGTACCTGCTGGTGGTTGCACGCAAGAATGTCCGCCGTATTTGACACATCGATCCAGCCACCGACGTGCTCGGCTTGATAGACGTCGCCATCCAGGAGAACAGCCAACAGCGTTGGCGAAAGCGGCAGGAAGAGAAGCGCACCTGCGCTGGAGATTCCAAAAGATCTGTGCTGCGCATGCCTGTGCTGTTGATGCCAGCGGTTGGCGAGAGCAGCAGGGTCATCTGATGTGAGAAACGGCACCGAGGTAAGGTTGCGAACAACCCGCACCTTTAGATCGTCTACGACGCTCATCGTTTTGGCGTAGTGATGCATCGCCGAGATCACCGCACTTTTGACGGCCTCCTTGAAAGACGGTTGTTCGAAGTCCGCACCTTTGACTGACGTGGCAGCGAAAGCAAACTCCGCGGATCGACGCGCGGCGGCTTCTGTGCGGACATGCTGCAGGTAGGCGAAACGCCTGAGGATTGTGGCATGAAGATCCTTGATGACCGCACGTGGCTTGAGCAACGACGAAACGCAGTCGCCATAGTGTCCCTCGACGGTCTGGATTGCGGTTTCGAGCCTTGGGTCCTGCCCGTAGAAGTAATCCCTGGAACACTGATTCTTCACCGGGGCATCGAAGAATGATTGGTTGCGATCAAGGTTAAACAGGTGAATGGCTTTGCCTTCGGCACACACGCTGAAGGGCGATAGATGTACCCGGGGAACAAAGTGCTGGTTCTTGTTCTCCGCCATGCAATTGAGCGATCCGCCATTCCGGCACTGCCGTGGGGGCGCTCAAACACCCGCGCCAAGCCGTTGCTATCACACAGAGCTTCCAGCGGGAATGTACGTCTCAGGCCCGCCCTTCCTGGCACTCAATCGAAGAGACGTGACGAACGCCGTCGCAGGGTGGCGTTCGTTTCACGAAGCGTCAGACTTGGATGCGGCCGACGCGCTGTCCCGGGAGGACGGCTCCAAAGGAGACGGCGTGCAGGGCTGGCTTGTCCCCAACACGGGAGCGCAGCGAAGGAGCGGGCAGGAACGGGACAAGACGGCCGCGCCGGCTAGACCCGAGTAACCTTCCGATACCATGCCAAGGCGTCCGAAGGCCGGCGAAAAAGAATAGCGGTCGATCCTCGCTCAGGGCGAACCAGTAGTTCCGCTGAACATGAAGTCGGCGCGCGAGAAAGTGCCATCCGTGCGGTTTTATCGAACACGGGGATATGCTGCGCGATCTCCCGTTCCTTGACCAACCAGGCGAGGTTCGCTGCCGATCCGTAGGCGCTGTCGGCGGCCAGATGCGTCGGCTTCTGGGCCGCAAGCGGACTATTTGTTTTCGGGTTGGCCGGTCTAGAAACGGACTAACACGTCCAGCATAGCGCGGACCGCTTGGCGCCAACAGCCGTCCTGAGAACTGTCCGGTTGACTCCCCGCGGTTCGCAAGCGAATTTTCATCCAGGAGGTCGACAGATCTAACGGCGCGGGTCAACGGCGAAGGCGACCTGAATAAGAGCGTGCCTGCCAACACGATCCCCACGGAGCAATCACCGATCCCTAACTAGGGACGTCGCAAACCCTCCAGCCCTCTGGCTACCCAATTCGCGCTCTGTGTATGCGGTGAACTGTAGCAATCTCTGCCAAAAGAGTTCTTCAACCCGAGTCGAGGCAAATTCTTTGGACAGTTCTCCGATGCGTCTTGCAGTGTAGCGGATGTGGCTACACTCGTCGCCACTTAACTTGCATAGCGTTCGACCCAGCATGTCTAGGTTACGGTGCGGGCAATATGCCTCGAGCACGGGCTCCAACAACTTCTGGTGAATGCGGGTCCTCACCTCACCGAGGTTCACCTGAATCAAATAGTCGAGCACCCTCCAGGTTTCGAGGCTAGCGGCCTCGACCTGGCTGTGCTGCATGGGGGGAAACTGGGTCTCAACGGCCCCGCGCACATTATCTGGCAATGCGTCTGGAAATACCAGATCGGCGAGACGAAGGTACATTCGGCAATGACCTGCCTCATCCTCGACATGCTGGCTCAGATCGTCAACAAGCCCGGCACTTGTGCAAGCGTTGGCAATCTTCGCTAAGTCGCGGGAACCCTCGCCCTCTTTGATCGCATTCGAGACAAGCGACTGCAGCACCCATACCGGGTTCTCAATATGCGACCTAAAACTGTTGCCGTAGTCGGCGAGGAAGTATGGCGGCACGTGACGTGCAACAGCGTCGCCAAACAGCCGAAGGTAGTCGCGCGTTGCTATGTCGCCTTGTTCGTCAAGGGCAGTTTCAACAAAACGCGCGACGTAGTCCATTGTCATTTTTCAACTTCGAGCGGGCCATTGCAAGCGATAAAAGGGGCCATGCCGTCCTTGAAGGGTGAACTGCTGATACCGATTATCCCTGCGTTGATGGCAATGTTGTCGACCTTCAGGGTTGTCCCATCGACATAACCGGAAATGCGTATGCCTTTACCTCCAGCGAGGGACCTGAGGGCCTTAGCTTGATCTTCACTCAGTTCGAAGGAAAGCGGTGCTTCAGACATAGTCGAAAACTCCTTTGCCATAGAATTCACTGAACGCCGTTATAATTGCAAATCTTGCGATGGGAGACAATTGCAAAAGGACACGCTTCAAAGCAGAAGCGCCGCCAAACTCTTCAAGGTCAGCCAAGAATGTCCTAGTATCCGCCACAACGATTGCAGGACGCTCCCAACGCTCTTGCCCAACGCTGTAAATGATCTCTGCCAAGTGGTTATCGAACCACCAACGCGACACCGAAATGCTAACTGAGAGGGATTGGACGTAATGCCAGTAACTGGGAGGGATATGCAGGAGGTCGCATGGACCGACGATTGCATGACGTAACGACGGCACGCGTTGCCAGACATTGGGGTCCGTCGGCGAGGCATCGCAATGGTGCCCTCGCACTGTGGCGCCGTCCGTGAGCGCGAAGGTATCCCGTGGGTGGCAGACTGCAACATATTTCCACCCAAACAACTGAATGAAGTAATTATGGTTCGTGACGTAGTCGTTGTGGTTATCTTGATGAAAGGTTTGCACCGTTCCTGGCGGACCGATCCATATGTTGTCGAAGTATGCCGGCTCGCGTGATCGAGGTGAAACAGGCAATCGATGCGCGATGTCGACGAAGGACGCGTCACTCTGCCTGAGATAAAATTCAGTTGTGTCGAGACCAGCGAGATAATCGCCCAATCTCTGTTGCGCCCGGAGGTTCCGCCATCGTTCCTTATGCTCGAGCGTGACCAAGCGCGTCCCATGCCGTGCCGCGATACGCTGGGGTGTGAGGAGGGCAGCAAGTTCATCCAGAGCGGAAACGTCTCGCGACACCCAGGGAGTTTCCATCAGCTCTGCTGCGCACTTCATTCCGATGATGGGGATGCAACCTATTTCCCGAAATCTCACATCGGGACAAACGTATGACAAGTCTGGAGGAGCCGTCTGCAACATCCTCAGCCTCCAAGGGCAGCAACATATCCGCTTGGCAACTGGTCAGCATCGAACGCGGTCCAAGGGATATGATAGTGCACTCGGCTAAGATCCGACTGCCCATTTGCTTGCCATCGTTCCCGATGGGCTGCCAAGGTGCCGGCAAATTCGAGGCCCAGATCACCGAACACGACTATGTCGCGGCCGTGATAAAGCGCGCCCGAGCGGCGCTCGCTATCGATGAGACCGAAAGAGTAGTGTGTGAGGTCGAATGTACGCTCGACGCCTAGGTTCACAGCGCGGAAATTCGGTTCAGCGCCAAAAAGGTAGCTCCGGAATGCCAAAGAATCCAAAACAGGGTGACCAAAGCCTCGGCCCTTTTCAATATGCAAGAAGGACTTCGGTCGCGGATCAATAAGCTTTTCAAGCGGGATGTACCATGTGTCCTCATCTGCAATGGAACCGGTTGTAGGGACGGACACGGACATCCTAGCGCCGACCGTGAGTAGTCCTTTCTCGGTTGCTAGGAAGATCGTAAAGCAGTCCCCGCCACCCGGAATCGCTACAGGCATAGCGAGCATGCCTCCCGGCACCCGCAACGCCTCGCGAAGCAGTCGCGGGATGCCACGAAACGCAGAAGTGGCTATTATGACGTCGAAGAGACCCAGCTCGGGTAGTCGATCGACCCAATCACCTAATTGCACGCGCACACCAGAAGTGCCGATGAGGGCGCGCTGTGATTGATCGAAGAGGTCGGGAATAATCTCGCAACCAAATATCAGTGGGACGTCTCCTTCCCTGCCGGCTAGCAAGGAGAGTACTGACACCAGATAACCAGTTCCTGTTCCAATTTCGTATATGCGCTTCCCCCTCAGATCGCCGAGTTCTCTGATTATCCACCTAAGAAACGTTCGATCCGATATTGCTGAGAGAGTTGTCCCATCTGCGTCTGAGAACGTTCGAATAGGACCATCAAAACGCTCATGCCCCCTCGGGGCAAATCGCGCTATGTCCACCCCCGCGAAAGCGGCGTTGATGTCAGTATCGCCCATGGCACTAGGTTTAGCTAATTGATCTTACCTTAAGCTAATAGAGAGCGTCAGTTCGCACCGCGATGCAAGCACTTTTGCCAATACTAGTCTCCAGCTATCCATTTCAGTTGAACCCACATTCCATGCCTGTTCATGGCGCGACCGCGACGGCGCGCGTTGTCAACCGAAATGTCTGCTTCCGGGCAGAGGTAAAGTTCGCCTCTATGGCCGACACGAGGCGCAAAAGCTGCCAGGCGGCGTTGGGCCGTTGCAGGTTGGCAGTTTTAAGGCACAAATAGTCGGAAACGAACGTTGAGGCACCCCGCTAGGCATAGTCGTGACCTGACCCAAAGCTACCGTTTCGGCCAACACGGAAAAGCCCTCCAAAAGGGCCTCGCACTCAGTTCGCCATAGGCCGATTGCAGTGCGACGAATAGATCGCTTGCTGCGCTCAAACCCGGCTACAGCGAGAAATTCGCTACTGGTGCGGCATCGTGATGCCGGCCGCGGTCGGCGGCAGCGTGGTCGGTGCCTGCCAATTAACGTCGACTTTGCCCGACGCGGTCAGCCCTTGCGGGAGAAAGGCGGCCTGATCGAGCCTAACGACAAGGACGTAGTCACGGCGCTGTCCTGTCGGTGTGATCTGGATCGACCCCTTCTGTCCCAGCGTTGTAGGGATCTTGCCCTTGGTCAGTTCCAACTTGAACCACAGGGGGACCGTACCTGAAAACACCGGCGTGACGACATGGGCGAGCATGTAGATCGGCTGCGTGAGCCGCACATGGTAGGTTGTGCTGTCGCCATTGGGCGTATCAAGCGATGTCGACCCCGTCGCCGACTTCGCGCCCAAGGTAACCAGCGCGCCGCCGATTGGAATGGTGCCGCTTATCTTGCAGAACTCTACTTTGCCGCCGACCACTAAGCCGGCAAGGCCAAGTGTATTTTGAATGCGAAAAGCGAGGCCGTCATTCTCATTCCAGCTGTGATCGATATGATCGACGTGGAGCGCGCCGTAGAAAGCTTCGTTGAATGCCGGCACAACCTCGAAACCAATGCGACCTGGAAGCGGCCAAGGGCAATCGGTCCAAGTTCGAGCGATATAGCCCGAGTAGCCGTACGATTGATCGTCATCGTGCGATCGTTAAATCCAAGATTGTTGAATGCCTCGATCGTGTCTTCGATTGGCCTTCCGTGACGTCGAACTGGACATCCTGGCCTGCGCGCCCGCGGTACGGTGCCGCCATTCTTGAAGTGACCAGTGTAGCGCTCGCGGGGAAATAGGAAGCCATCGCTGCCGATTTAGTATTTCTGAAGGTCGGATTATAGTCTTTGCAGGCCATCTCGCTCAGAATAATTCGCGGCGGAGGGCACGTAGCAAAGATGGGTTCGCAAGCTCGATCAACGGCATCTTCTCTGTCGAAACGCCAACAGTGACGCGCAGTAGAACCGCGAAGGCGTGACGAACGAGATCGAGAGAGTGATCGTCGGCCCAATAGTCGCTGGACGGTCTCTTGCGCGTTCTCGCCCAAGTTGGTGGCACGCCATGAGCGATGTCATTCCTGATCGCAAATGCAAGACTGGCCGCATTGGACCATGTCTGAAGAAGGGTGCGCTCGTCTCCCGCTGGCAGCGGTTGACGCGAATGTTTCAAGCATCCCGATCAAATCAGAGATCATCTTCGCGTCGGTCTCGGGTCGAATGCCCTTTGGATTGACGCCCTTGAGCTTCCACAACGCCGCTCCAGGTGATGTTCGATGCTGGCGGCGAAGATGATGATCGGCGCAATGCGCTGGCCAACCAGCGGCTTCAACCCAAGCCGCTCTTCGAGGGTATCGGCCCTTCCATAGGTCATTCGCGATCTCGCGACACCTTGCCCGGACGGGGCGGACCATACATTTTTGCGGCAGCATCCTTCAAGATCCATTGTCGAGCATCCGCTCCGCCGGCAGCTTCTTGAGCCGCGCGTTCTCGTCCTCCAGCGCCGTCAGGGGACGGGCGTCGGACAATTCCATCCCGCCAAACTTCGCCTTGAACTTATAGAAGGTCGCTGCCGAAATGCCGTGCTTGCGGCAAAAGTCCGCCGTATTCGCACCGAGAATGTCTCGGGGCTTGAAGATCGATCAATCGAACCAACGTTGTGGATAGGTGGCAGAGCGGTCGATTGCGCATCCCTGATAAGGAGGTGGACCTTCATCGGTCTCGTGGGTTCGAACCCCGCCCTGAATTAGAAAAGCCCGCTCCTGGATTCAGTCGAGCGGGCCCTTAAAGGCTATTTTGTTTTCGGCTATGGTCCGCGGGTCACTTCGATGTCGACCGTCCGGATGGGCCCATTTCCCTTGCGTTTTGGCCCTTCGACATTCTGCTGTTTGAAGACATTGGAAACATCATTTCCGTTTGACCCTCAACCCGCTTGCGGCCAAGCTTTTGTGGCGAAACAGCCGGCTGTCTTCCTACTTCCGGAAGATCTATCATCCCCCAGGCGTTCGACGGGCGTCTTCTAAATCTGGACTTTAGGAACTTGCTTTGAGCGCGGGCCGACCTCACCCTCGGATGCAGCCTCTCTCAGCATCGGTGCCGTTGGTGGATCAAGGCAAACCAAAACGCCAATCTCTGCGCTCTCCAGTTTGTGGATGGCGTCGACGCCAACGTGCAGTCCACCTTTTCGGACACAACCAGTTCGCCGGAAACCAAACTCCTTGGCGCTCTTCTGAAT
>NZ_RZSX01000480.1:0-4923 GCF_004023105.1 Mesorhizobium sp. M5C.F.Ca.IN.020.32.2.1
AATACACGGTGAGGATCATTCCGGAGATTATTCCGCGCCTTGAGCATGTGTGCCAACGCCCAATTTCGGTGCGCGTTGTTCGCCTCTGACTTGGCTACTCGCTTGTTGATGTGAATATCGTCGTCACCAGCAGCGGCGCGGACGAAGCGCAATAGTTCCGCCAAGAGCTCGCGGGGTTGGTTCGCCGCGAGGATGGCGTCCGTTACGACTATTGCCCCAGCATTGACGAATGGATTGCGAGGACGCCCTCCCTCCTGCTCGAGCTGAAGAATGGAGTTGAACGCCAACCCCGAGGGTTCGCGCCCCACCCGCATCCAGAGCTCATCACCGAGGCGTCCTAGTCCCATGGCGAGAGTGAACACCTTCGAAATGCTCTGGATAGAAAACGGAACCCGCGCGTCTCCGCTTGTAATCGTCTGGCCAGTGGGCAGAGCAACCGCAATCCCGAACAGTTTCGGATCAACTCTTGCCAGTTCCGGTATAAAGTCTGCTACCCGGCCACGGTCCGCCTCCGACGCCATGGCCGTTGCGATTTCGCCAAGGATCACTTCCATCTGCGCAGTGCCGGTATTGTGGCGCGTTACAGTGGCCGTGGGCGTCGATGGATAGTCTTGAGCTAGTTTCGTCTTGTCGACCGTGTCTGTCCGCGGCAGCATCGAAAGCGCCGTCATGATCGTTCTAGCCCTAAGCATCAGCAACGCGCTGGAGATCACGCTGCAATGCCTGATGCGATTTGGAGTGGCGACGACGAATGGTGGTGCGCTGAATTGGCGCGAGCCTATCCTGCCGACCGCGCATCAGGCTGATGGGCAACAACGGTCTCCTGCGTCGTGAGGTGAATGCTCATCCTTCCTCGGGGTTCGTTGATGTATGGTAGCGTCCAAGTCTTAGCTCCGAAGAAAATTCTTGGGGCCTCTGGCTGCTCGCAAGCGACCTACATTTTTGAGCTGATGTCGCTGCGAGCACAGCTCTCAAGCCGATAGGCCGATAATTCGCAATCAAGTCTGGTGGCTTCGCTTCGACAACTCGTCGGTTTTCCGTCAAGAAACTGCTCCCTGTTGCACCCCTGGTACGAGAAATTCCGAGGGTAGTGTCGATGAAACGACAGCTTTACGGACGAGCGGGCCTCCTATGTCCTCAGGAGAGCCGCCGGCCTCCCCTTGCAACGGGTCCGCCTGAGGCGGTCGACGGCTCCCTCCTGGGAGGAAATACTGGCGCGGGTCCGCCCCAGGGTTACGCCTCAGGACCTGCCTCCGAGCACGCGGTCTAGGCCATAGAAGCGCTCGAGCACTAGCATTAGGACTAGGGTAAGCCCCATCATCACCGTGGAGATTGACGCTAGCAGCGGGTCGATGGTGTTGGTGATGTAGGCGTACAGTTTGACCGGCAGCGTTTGCGTGCTTGGCGAGGCCAGGAACACGGTCAAGGTGAGTTCGTCGAAGCTGGTGATGAAGGCCAAGAGCCACCCGCCCGCGATGCCGGGCAGTATCAGTGGCAACTCGATGCGCGCGAACACGGTCCACGGCGACGCACCCAGCGACTCTGCCGCTTGCGCGATGCTGCGGTCGAACCCGGTCGCGGCCGCCACCACCAGGCGCAGCACGTAAGGCATGATGACTACCGCATGCGCCAGCACCAGCCCCGCCAACGTGCCGGTGGCTCCTATCTGCGAGAGGAAGCGTAGCATGGCGATGCCCAGAACGACGTGCGGCACCATCAAAGGAGACAGTAGCAGGCCCAGCAGGGCATCTCGTCCCGTGAACCGGTGCCAGGCGATCGCCATGCCGGCCGGCAGCGCGAGGACCGCGGCGATCGTGGCCGAGCCTGCGGCCAGGGCGACGCTGCGGTAGAACGCGTCGATGAAATCCTGGTGGTTCAGGATCTCCCGGAACCAACGCAATGACGCGCCGTCGAAGGGCATAGAGATGTAGCCCTTGTCGGTGAAGGCCACCAGCACCACGATGACTAGGGGAGCCAGCATGAACGCGGAGAATAGGAAGTGAAAGGCCAGCAGCGGGCGCGGAAGGCGAGTCATCAGAACACCTGCTTGTATCGCCGCTCGATATAGCGGTTTGCCAGGATCGAGACTGTGAGCACGATCAGCATCAATACCGCCGCCAAGGCAGCGCCCATGGGCCAGTTCACGTAGCTCAGGAACTCGTCGTAAATGGTGGTGGACACCACTTTCAGACGCCTGCCCCCGATGATGGCGGGAGTGGCGAAGGCGCCCGCCGCCAGCGCAAAGACGATCAGGCTGCCAGAGAGCACGCCGGGGATCACCTGGGGGAATACGATCCTGCGCAGCACCGTCAGAAAATTTGCTCCCAGCGACTCGGCCGCCTGCTCGGTCGTGAAATCAAGCTTCTGCAGCGACGCCCAGACCGCCAGCACCATGTATGGTACCAACACGTGGGACAGAGCAATCACTAGCCCGGTGTAGGAGTACATCAGCTGAAGTGGCTGGTCGATCAAACCCATCGCGATTAGTGCGCTATTGATTATGCCCTCGCGGCCCAGCAGGATCGCCCATCCCAGCGTCCGTACTACGACCGAAACCAGCAGCGGGCCGAGCACGATGACGATCGACACGGCACGCCAGATGGCCGACAGGCGGGTAAGGATGTATGCCTCAGGTACGCCGATCAGTATGCAAACGCCTGTGACCAAGGCGGCCAGAAGGAATGTGCGCAAGAAGATTTCCAGGTAGTAGTCATCGCCCACGATGTGGCCGTAGTTTTGCGGCGTCAGCGATATGTCGACACCGCTGCCCGGCTGATCGGAATAGAAGCTGAGCGCGAAGGTCAGCACGAGCGGCACCGCCACGAGGGCCAGCACCGCAAGGGCGCCGGGGGCGCTGAGCCAGTAGGGGAGGGTATTGCGCTCCCGGTTCATGCCTGACCCTCCGTCGCAACGACGCGTGCGTTGTCCAAGTTCCAACGCAGACCAACCTCGTCGCCCTCGTCCACACTAGGCTGGGCGGTGTTAGCACACGCGACCTGTATGATGCCCAGCGGCGTCTCGACCTGAAACAGCCAGTGATTGCCGAGGAACGCGCGCGCGCTCACGCGGCCCCGCACGAGTGCGTTCTGTTCAACGAATTCGATCTTCTCAGGTCGCACGATATAGTCGGACTTTCCCTTCACAGCGCTTGGCGCGGCGGGCAGTGCGAAGTCCCCGACTAGGAAACTGTCATCGCTCACTGACCCGCTGAACACGTTGGCCCGCCCAAGGAAGGTCGAGGAGAAACGGCCGTTCGGCCGTTCGTACATCTCGTACGGATTGCCGACCTGCTCGACTTCTCCTCTGTTCATCAACACCACCCGGTCGGCCAAGGTCATTGCCTCCGCCTGGTCATGGGTCACCATGATGGTGGTGATGCCCAAGCGGCGCTGCAGCGCGCGCAGTTCGATCTGCATCTCTTCGCGCAGCTTTGCGTCCAGCGCGCCCATGGGCTCGTCGAGCAACATGACCGGAGGCTGAATCACTATCGCGCGTGCAAGTGCCACGCGCTGGCGCTGGCCGCCGGACAGCTCGCGCGGGTACCGGCTGCCGAACGTTTCGAGGTGTACCAGACCGAGCGCATCGGCGACACGCTTGGTACGTTCAGCGGCAGGAACGCCGCGCATCTCTAGACCGAAGGCCACGTTCTGCGAGACCGTCATATGCGGGAACAGGGCGTAGCTCTGGAAGACGATCCCCAAGCCACGCCGGTTACTGCGCAGCTTGGTGATGTCACTTCCGTCGAGTTCCAATTTTCCGGTGGTGGGCTGAACCAACCCGGCCACCATCTGCAACGTCGTCGTCTTACCGCAACCCGAGGGTCCGAGCAGACAGACGAATTCACCCTTAGTCACCGACAGGCTGAAGTTGTCGACCGCGACGAATTCGCCATACTTCTTTGTTAAGCTCTGAAGCGCTAGAAAAGCCATGTTGCGCGGACCTTCCTTATACTGCAGCTTTCAGCGCTCGACCTCGCGGTTCCAACGCTGGGTCCACTCGGGAAGCTGCTTGTTGATGTAAGCCCAGTCGACAGCCACTAGCGCTTTGACCTTTTCGGGACCGTAGACCACCTTGGCCGCGAGTTCAGGTGCGAGCTCAACCTTGCTGTTGACGGGCCCGAAAGCGACCCCTTTCGCCAGCTCGACCTGCGCGGCCGGCGATAGCACGACCTCCATCAACTGCGCTGCGAGCTTGGGCTGCGGCGCGCCGTCGACGACGCAGGCTGTGCCCATGCCCAATCTCGCACCTTCTTTGGGATAGACGAAAGCGACCGGCGCGCCTTGGTCGATGACCGGCTGCACGCGGACGTTGCCCAACACGACCAGAGCTGCTTCACCCGTCTGCAACATCTGCGAAACGGTTGCGGGCGCCCCTTCCCAAGCGAGTGCGTTAGGCGCGACCTTTTCAGCCATGAATTGGAAAGCTGGCTCAATGTTCTTCTCGCTTCCACCGGCTGCGTGGGCCAGCATGGCCAGAGTCTCAACGCCGTAGCCGGAGACGATCCCCACCACAACCTTACCCTTGTACTTAGGATCGCCCAGGTCAAACCAGGATGTCGGCGCCTCCCACCCGTTCTTGGCGAAGACCTCCTTGTTGTAGCCTAGGCCTGTAGCGTAGAAGCCATAGCCCACCGCCGTTCCGCCTGGCAGGCGAGCGCCCGGATAGATATCGTCGAGTACCGGAATGTTGGGCAAAGGCGCGCATAGTTTCTGTTCCACCGCGTTCGTCATCGGGCCGCTATCAATCAAAATGAATGAGAGGTCCTGCTGGCCCTTTTGCGCCATGAGCTTGGCCACAGTATCGGTTGAGCTGCCAGGCGCGTAAACGACCTTGGCGCCTGTCTTGGCCTCAAAGAGGGGAATGATCTTTTCCTCGATAGTCTTCTGAAACGATCCCCCGGGGCCCCCTATGTAGAGCGTCTCT
>NZ_RZSX01000481.1:0-4922 GCF_004023105.1 Mesorhizobium sp. M5C.F.Ca.IN.020.32.2.1
GTACCGCCTCCCCGAAATGACGAGGGACCCCGATAGCTTGTCCGCGATAGGCGGCATCGGCGCCTTCCCAGATGCCGGTCACGTAGGTTTCGCCGGAGGACTCGTAGTCCTCCCTTTGACCGGACCAGTCCTTGTCCTCAACGGCCAGCCGGCAGGCGGCTTCGGGCGTGTCGGCCGAATAGGTTGCGTGCCGGAACACCGGTAGGCGGTAGGTGGTTTCGATGGTGAATTCGGGCATCGTGCTGCTCCTGAAAAGCAAACGGCCCGCGCTCGTCTCCGAGCCCGGGCCATGATGTTGGAGGGGTTGATGATCTCAGCGCGCAGGCATGCCAACGTGGCTCACGCCGCCGCCCGGCCTTCGACGAAATCCGCGCCGACCTCGTCGGCGGTGACGTCTTCAAGACGCGCATTGCGGCAACCGGTCTTGGCCAGCCAGAGTTCGGCCGCCTCGCGGCTTTCGGCGAGGTGCAGCAACTCCTCATTCTCGCCGACCTGTTGCAGGACCCGGACCATGCCGATGCCGGGCCGTTCGACGATCTCGAAGCTGAGATCGCTGTCCACCGAATGGGTGCGCATGACGGTCACGAGGATGACGCCGGCGGAGGAGAAGTTACCCTCGTTGAGCGTGATCGAGGCCGGCGCGCTGTAGGTCCGACGGTCGCGCGGCGGTGCCTTGCGAACCAGGCGACCGAGACCATTGTGACGCTCCCAGTCCGCGAGCTTCCGGGTGAAGCGCGCGGGCGGTTTTGGCGTGCCGTCGGAATAGCGGATCAGCGAACCGAGCGGGGCGTTGTCAAAGACGATGTGGGCGGACATGAAACTTGTCTCCTGAAGCGAAAATGGCCCGGCCGGGCGCCGGGCCGTGAGGTAAAAAAGAATGGGCGGGCGACCGGAGCCACCCCGCCCACAGGTGCTATTCGGCTGCGACCGCGTGAGCGGTGGCCTCAACGTCGACCGAGCCGTCCTCGTCGTCCCCGGCGAGAAATTCGGGCAGGTCTGCTTCCTGGCGCTCATCCGGTTGCGTGGCCGTCGCTTCCGGCTCGATCAGCCGCAGCGGCTCGGGCAGCCAGCCGGTGTCGGCCAGCAGGCGCTCGGCCTCCTTGGCCATTTCGGGCTTCTTGAGATGGTCGATGAGTTGCGCCGCCTGTTCGCCAGCGCCTTCACGGACCGCCTCGAGGATGCGCGCCTTGGTCACGCGCCCCAGATAGTTTGCGACGGTCGGGCGCCAGCCGACGTCCACCATGTCGAGCCCGGTGGCGCGGGCCAGCCGGTCGGCCTCGGAGACGCGCTGATCGAGCCCGCGCTGGCTGACGCCATTGCCGCCATAGGGATTGGGCCGCTCGAAGAGGGCGTTGATCCCGTAGCTGACGCAATGGGCGAGCAGCGCCAGGCGGCTTGCGTCATCGAGCGTGTCGAGCCAGGACCACAGTACCTCGTCGTCGCCGAACGGGATGTCGGCCTTCCAGGCCTGTTCGCGTTCGGAGACGCCCTTGGCCGAGAGGCTGTCCTTGAGGTCGGCTTCCTGGGCTGGCAGATAGACCTGCCGGACCGAGGCCTCGACGCAGCCGCCGAAGGAACGCTCGCGGAAGGCGTCGAGCACCAGGCGGTGCAGCAGCGCTGTCATCGCCACATGCGGGTTCCCGGCAACGGCATTGCGGAGCGCGAGCGTGCGGTGCGCGGTCAGCTCGATGACCAGGCGTTCGGGCAAAGGCTTGATGGCGTCGCCTTCATCCTCCTCCGGCTCGGCCGGCTCGCCACCGATGGTGATGGTGGTGCGGCGAACCGCGGGATTGCCATCGGCATCGTCACCGCCCGTCTCGCCCTCGGCTTCGACGCCGTCGCCTTCGACCGGCTCGGGCGCCTCGTCCTCGGGACGGACATAGCCGCGATCGACGACGAGATCGCCACCGCGGTCGATGCTGATGAAGACGCCGGCGCGGGCGATCTCCGCCGGATCGTAGATCGCCGACCGGTTCTCGAGCTCCTCGAGTGCGGTCTCGATCTCGCCGAGGCGCTGATCGATCTCGTCGGGCAAGTCGCCGTCGACCTCGCCATACTCGGCCTCGATCCGCTCGTACTCGTCGCGCAGGGCCTCGCGCGCGGCTCGTTCCCCGTCGGTCAGCTCGGCGCCTGTGCCGATGAGCGGGCGCAGGCCATGGTCGTGGCCGTAGGGCAGGTTGATGTCGACGCTGATCCACTTCCAGCCCTCGGCAGCGACCGCGTCGGCCGTCGCCTTCAGCTTGTCGGACACCAGCCGGTCGAGCAGCGGCACGTCCTCGAGCCAGCCGCCATTGTCGGTCTCGAACAGATCGCGCAGCACGTGTCCGCCGGCCGCCACATAGGCGTCGATGCCGACGAAGCGCGCGCGCTTGTCGGAAGCGGGTACCGTGGTCTGGGTCAGCATCTGGCGGATGTGCCAGGGCTGGCGGTTGTACGACTGCTGGGTCGCCTCCCAGACCTGTTCCTGGCGGGCATGGCCGGGGTTGACCGTGAATGCCTCGAGCATGGCCAGCGTCATGCCCTCCCCGGCATAGATCTCGAGCAGCTTGGGCGAGACAGCGGAGAGGCGCAGGCGCTGCTCGACATAACGCGGCGTCGTGAAGTAGGCGGCGGCGACCTCTTCGGCGGACATGCCGCTATCGACCATGCGCTTGAAGGCCCGGAACTGGTCTAGCGGATGCAGCGCCAGGCGATGGACGTTCTCGGCCAGTGAGTCGTCGACGGCCGAGGTCTTGGCGTCGGCCTTCTTGACGATGCAGGGGACGAGACCGTCCGCGGGGAAGCGGCCCGCCGTGACGAGCCGGGCGATCGAACGATAGCGGCGGCCGCCGGCCGGGGTCTCGAAGTCCCCGGTCTCGTTGCCGTCGGCATCGAGGATGGCGCGGACGTTGAGGCCTTGAATGAGGTCTTCGCGGCGTTCGATGTCCTGGGTGAGTTCGTCGAGGCCGGCTTCGACGCCGGTCTCGCGGACATTGCTGTCCGACAGCCGAATGCGGTTGAAGGGAATATCGCGCGCCCGCGAGAAGACGATCATCGGGACGGAACGCTTCTTGCTCTTGGCAGCCTTGGCCATGGTGATGACTCCGCGACGGGCGGCCGAGACTCTCTCGACCTCCAAACCCGTCACGAAGGGCGGCGCCGCCCTCTCACTCTGAGGACGGCGCCGCGCGCGGAAGACCCGGAAAGGCACGGAGCCACCGACACGACATTGCGCTTCGGCGGGTTTACGGAATTCAGGTCAGTCGCCGTCCCGGATCTGGACCTGCCCGGCCTGGCGCAACGCCTCGACCAAGCGGCAATGGTCCATGAGCAGGTGGATCAACGCCTCGCGGTCGACCGTGACCGTCCTGCTGGTGCTGCGGGTCCTATCGTGACGCTCATGCAGCCCTTCGAACTCCCGCATGGTCGTGTAGAGCGAAAGCAAGGGCCGGCTCATGATGCCGATCCCTCAGGCCGGGAACGGGCAACTAACGTGACGATGCGCTCCGCCGCGCGGATGCTACCGGCCTGATGGGCGGCCTCGGCCCAGACCGAGAGCGGCAGGTCGGTGGCGAACAGGATGTCGCGCTCGATCCCCATGCCGAAGGGCAGCCGCACCGAGACCAGCTCCTCGAGCGAGAAGCTGCCGATCTCGGGAAAACCCAGATCGGCGAGGCCGTGGAGGATGTCGCCATCGGGATCCAGTGCGGTGGCAAGCCACACGCCTTCGCCGAGCGGGTTGAAGAACTTCACCACCGGCACATGGTCGGCGCCGGGATCGCGGCCGTTGGCGAGCAGGCGCTCGCGCAAGTCGTCGGTGAGGAGGATCATGCCGCCCTCCTGTCGATCTGGGCCGCATCGGACTCGTCCGGGTCGGCCGCGGCGACGCCGCCGGCTTCCGGCAGGAAAGCGAGCAGCCAGTCGGCGGCCTTGCTGGCCTGGCTCGCAGCCCGGACGATGGCGCGATTGTCCTCGCGCAGCACCTCGAGCCAGGAGGCGAGATAGTCGGCGTGGCGCACGGTCGGCACGATGCCTAGCGCGGCGCAGCAGAAGGCCGCGCTCATCTCGGCGACCAGCTCCTCGAAGGCATATTTCCTGGTGCCGAAAGAGCCGCTCAGATCACGACTGAGCCGCGAGGCGTGGCCGGTGGCGTGACCGAGTTCGTGCAGGGCGGTGCGATGCCAGTTGATCGGCTCGAAATAGGCAGCGGGCGGCGGGACCTGCACATAGTCGCGCGCCGGCACGTAGAAGGCGCTGTCGCCGCCAATGCGGAAGTCGATGCCGGTCGCCTCGATCAGCGCCGCGACGGCGGGTTCGATCATGCCGGGTGGAGGCGGCGGCACCTCGGTCGCGATGCCCTCAGGCAGGCCGTCGCATTGCGCCAGATTGAACACGGTGAAGCGCTTCAGGAAGGGGATTGCCTGCGCGTCCTCCCCGGCCTCGCGGGCACGCTGTTTCTCCTCCTCGGGCACGAAGCGGTCGGCATAGACGACGGTGGTGCCGGACTCGCCCTTGCGGACATGGCCGCCGAGCGACAGCGCCTGACGGAAGGTGAGCCAGCCCTGGCCGGGAAAGCCGCGCTGAACAACGGCGCCCCACAGGATCAGGATGTTGATGCCGCTGTAGGCGCGGCCGGTGCTGGCATTCTTCGGCAGGCCGAGCGGCGCCTTCGCCACCGCCGTGCCCCAGGGCTGCACCCATGGGAAGCGGCCGGCTTCGAGCTCGGCGATGATCTTGCCGGTGATCTCGTCGTAAAGGTTCGTCCGGTCAGAGCCGGCACGCTTCGAGCGATCATGTCTGGACATCGCGGTTCTCCGCGACGGGCGCCGGAGGTCTCTCCTCCAGCTCTCAACCCGTCACGACAAACCCGGTCCGCACTCTCACTCTCAAGGGGGCGTCGCGGGGTCTCCCCGCGGAAGGGGGTGTGCCGGCAACGAGAGTGC
>NZ_RZSX01000482.1:0-4916 GCF_004023105.1 Mesorhizobium sp. M5C.F.Ca.IN.020.32.2.1
CCATCGAGGATGGCGAAAAGCCGGCGGGTTCGGGTGCCTGCCTTGGCCACATTCCGCTGGCCGAGGGAATTGAACGATTTGGTGCCTAGACTAGCACACGCCAGCCGCGCGGCACGGACGCGCCCTGTGCCGCGCGGCGCTTGCCCCGACACCACCCGATTCGCGACAAGCACATCGAATTCGGCTATCATGCCATCGCTTTTGAAATGGCAGCTACGGGCGGCCATCCCGGCGGTGGCCGCCCCGACACACGGGAGAATGGTTATGGCCAGCTTTCATGTCATGTCGGACGCGCGTGGAATGCACGTGCAGCCCAGGGTGCGCCGCATCACCACGGCAGACCTGATGGATGTGCTGCGGCTCGGCGTCGAGGATTTCTGGGCAAAGCCATCGCATTACGTGTTCTTGTGCCTGATCTATCCGGTGGTCGGATTGATCCTGGCGCAGTGGACGACATCCGGCTCCAACGCCATCCAGCTCCTTTATCCGCTGATGTCCGGCTTCGCCCTGCTTGGACCCTTCGCCGCGATCGGCCTCTACGAGATCAGCCGCCGCCGCGAGCTCGGCATGGACACGTCCTGGTGGCACGCGCTCGACGTGCGCCACTCGCCGGCGCTGCCGGCGATCGCAGTCATCGGCGTCATGCTGGTGGCACTGTTCCTGCTCTGGCTGTACACCGCGCAATCGATCTACATCGGCCTGTTCGGCAATCAGCCGCCCGCCTCGATCGGCGGCTTTTTGCGCGAGGTGCTGACAACGCCCAAAGGCTGGATGCTGATCCTACTCGGCAATTCGGCTGGCTTCGTCTTCGCCGCGATCGTGCTGGCGACGACCGTCGTCGCTTTCCCGCTGCTGCTCGACCGCGATGTCGGCGCGGTCTCGGCAATCGAGACATCGGCACGGGCGGTGATGACAAATCCGCTGCAGATGGCACTGTGGGGCTTGATGGTGGCCGTGCTGCTGGTCATCGGCTCGATCCCGCTGTTTGCCGGGCTCGCCGTCGTCATGCCCGTGCTTGGCCATGCGACGTGGCACCTCTATCGCAGGGTGGTCGAACCGGAGCGGGCGCAGCAGGACCGGCGGCCGATGTAGGCTACGGCGGCGGTGCCGCCGCTCTATCTTTTCGTTTGAGCATCGGATTCTCCCAAAACCGGTACCCACTTTTGGGTCCGATGCTCTTAGTTAACGCTGCGCGTCCGTTGCCATCTTCAGGGCCAGTGCGGTCAGAACCGTGCCCATCATCCAACGCTGGATCACCAGCCATAGCGGTCGGCCGGCGAGGAAGACGGCGATCGAGCCGGCCCTAACCGCGATGATCGCGTTGACGGTGAGGCTGATCGCAATCTGCGTGGTGCCGAGCACCAGAAGCTGCGAAAGCACGTGGCCCTTGCCGGGGCTGATGAACTGCGGCAGCAGCGAAAGATAAAGCACCGCCACCTTCGGGTTGAGCAGATTGGTCATCAGGCCCATGGCGAACAATTTGCGCGGCCTGTCCTTCGGCAGTTCCCGGACCTGGAACGGCGAGCGTCCGCCTGGCCTCACTGCTTGCCAGGCAAGCCACAAAAGGTAGAAGGCGCCGGCAAAGCGCAGCGCATCATAGGCGTAAGGTACGGCAAGCAGCAGCGCGGTGATGCCGAATGCCGCCGACAACACGTAGAAGACAAAGCCGAGCGCCACGCCACCGAGCGAGATCAGGCCGGCTTTCGGCCCCTGAGACAGCGATCGCGAGATCAGACAGATCATATTCGGGCCAGGCGTCAGCACCATGCCGAGGCAGACCAGCGCGAAGGCGAGATGATTGGCGGCTTCGGGCACAGGTGCATCTCCGGATGGCGACTCCGCGCCTCCGGATGATCTCCATCCGATGTGCACGGTCAGGCGAACGCTCCAAGTGCCCTCGCTAGTCCGCAGGCGCAAGAGCATCACAGCGCAAGCCATTGCGCCAGCCCGTCGCATCGCCGCTTACGTGTCAGCCGACGATGCGCAAGTTCGACAATTCGTTGGCGATTTCCTTGAAATTGTCCGACAGCGTCGCCCCGGTCGCGTTCCAGAACAGCTTGGCCGGTTTGGTCGGATCCGTGGGATCCATGCGGAAGCGCGAGTCCGACGAGCATGCCCTCAGCGCGTCGAGCGCTTTCTTATCGCCGGCATCGGTGGTCGACAGGTCGAGCGCGACGGTCATGACGAGAATGTTCGAACTCTTCGCGTTGGCGCAAAGGGTCTGCATCTGCTCGTCTAGAGCGGCGGTGTAGTTGGCGCCGGTATAGGTGGTCTTGCCGATGTCCGTGCTCGTGTTCATGAACAGGCGCGTCACGCTTCCAGAGCCCGGATATGTCAGGCCGGTGTAGCCGTAAGCGGCATAGGTCGACCTGTTGTTGGCATAGCCGCTGTCGCTGACGGTGCTGTAGGTATTGGCGCCGTCAGTCAGCACGATCACCACTTTGTCGTTGCCCCTTTCGGTGTTCGGCCGGCCCTCGGTGAAAGGTTCGTTGCTCGACACCGTCCGCCAGCCCCAGGCAAGGCCTTCCGGCACGTTGGTGTTGCCGTTGGGCGCCATGGCGTCGATGGCGTTCTTGATCTCGTCTTTCTGGGCAAGCTGGCTCACGTCTTTGAGCGTCGTGATCGGGTTGGCCGTGCAGGACGCATTCGGGCCGTCGCCCGAGGCAGCCGACTGCGAGCCGTAAGGCTTAACCAGGAAATATTTGCGCATGTCCGACTGCCGCTGTGAAGCGGTTGGGCTGTCGGTGTACTTGGGCCAGTCGGCCCACCAGTTGTTGCCGTAACCATAGGACAGATAGGTCACGTCGTTAGCGCCGTCGCGGTTGAAATCGAGCCAGAGGGTGCCAGCCTCGTCCGGCGCAAACATCGGCACGAACAGCGTGGCAGGCGTGGCGGTGTTCGGCGTCGTATCGTCGTTATTATACGGGTGCGGCCTCGCCTCGACGCAACCCTGCCAGCTCGCATAGCGACTGGTGGTGTAGATATATTCCGGAGTGGTCCAGTGGCCGCTGCTGCAGTTGCCTTTTCTGTTATAGGTGTCGCAGATATACTGTTTCGTGTTAGGCACTTCTTCGCGGCCGGACTCGACCGTGATGTCGGCGTAAAGGCTGAAGCGGGTCAGTGGTTGATCCTCGCTGTCGCCCCAGCCAGCGCCGCGCTTGTACCAGACGCCGTTGAGCTTCTCAGCGTATTTGTCCGGATCGTTGGCGGGGGTCATCTTCGTCCAGTCGAAATCCTCGTGTTGGATCGGGGAGATGCCGTCCTGGTCCATCCAGCTATCCTGGTCATGGGTGGGACCGACATTGACCGAAGCAGCGAACGGCACCAGGGAGAACTGCACCGGTTTGGTGACCTGCTTCATCTGCTGTGCCTGCAGCGCCAGCGTATCGACAAGCTGCTTGGCGGCAGTCTTCAGCAGGTCTATTCGCTTCGCCCCGGTGCCGGAACCCAGATTATTCATCGAGCCGGAATTATCGAGCACAAGGGCTACTTCCAGCGTGTTCTTGAGGCGGATTTCCGAGCACGCCGTGAAGGTTGTATCGCTGGTGGTCCCGCCGCCCATCAGCATAGCGGCGGCCGGCAGAAAATAGGGGCGATACGTCAGGGCGCTGCAGAGCTTCAACGTGCCGCCACCCGCATTGCTGTTGGGCAGGGTGACGGTAAGCAACGTATTGGCCGGATCGACAGGGCCGAGATTGGCTTCGAAGAAAGTCTTGGCATAGGCCTTGACGTCGTCGTCGCTTGCGCCGGCGACGATCTTATGAGCGGTAGCGAGACCGGCGCCGTCCAGGGCATTCAACGTGGCGTTCTTCTGGCGGAGCAGTTCCGAGTAGTCGACGCTGAGCGCCAAGCCGCCCATGAGCGGCACCATGGTGATGACCGTCATCAGCGTATAGTTGCCACGCCGGTCCCTACCGAATTTTCGGATCATTGCCGTCAGCACCCCGCTAGAACCCCTTTGTCGGCGACCAGATGCCACCAATCCTTGAATTTCAGATTGCTAAAATATGTCCAAGATCGACACACTTTTTCAAAGCTCGTTAACCACGCCGCCGCTGGGGCCAATGCCGCCCGCGATCGGGATCGCCGCGGAGTGTCCGGAATCGGCTAAAGCTCTGGAAACGAAAATTTTTGTGCTTTGCGATTATGCCTTCATTGCTGAGCGGCGATGCCGAAACGCGGCGAAAGCTGGTGACAGGGTGAAGAGCTTCGGTTAATGCGGTCCAGTCGCTGCGGATCGTCGGCGGCGGCGCTCGCAACCATCATGACCTGGGAAAAGATATGGCGGATTCGCCCGATATCATCGGCTCGCTCGCGGATTTGTCTGCAGCCTATTCTTCCATCCTGTGCGATGTCTGGGGCGTGGTCCACAATGGCGAACGGCATTTTCCGGCTGCCGCTCTGGCGCTGGCGACCGCACGCGAAGCGAAGATACCTGTGGTGCTGATCACCAATTCGCCGCGGCGCAGCGCCGATGTAGTGGCGCAGATGAATGCGATCGGCGTTCCTTCTGCGGCCTATGACCGTATCGTCACCTCCGGTGACGTGACCCGCGACCTGATCATCGAGGGCCCGCGAAAGATCTTCCATATCGGCGCCGACCGCGATTTCACGCTCTATGACGGTCTTGACGTCGAGCTCGTCGAGGAGTTCGAGGCATCCGGCGTGGTCTGCACCGGGCTGTTCGACGACGAGGTCGAGAAGCCGGAGGACTACGCCGATCTTCTTCGGCGGCTACGCGCCAGGAACCTGCCATTCATCTGCGCCAATCCCGACATCGTGGTCGAGCGCGGCGAGCGGATGATCTGGTGCGCCGGGGCCTTGGCTCGCGACTATGCCCAGCTCGGCGGGCGGACGCTGATCGCCGGAAAACCTTATGCCCCGGTCTATGATGTCGCGATGAAGGAGATCGCCGA
>NZ_RZSX01000483.1:0-4915 GCF_004023105.1 Mesorhizobium sp. M5C.F.Ca.IN.020.32.2.1
GCTCTCGTCTTCTTGCCGGCGCTGCAGACGCGCAAGCTGGTCGCAAAAAGCCTGATGGCCGAAGGTATTGCCGATCGCCGTTCGCTCGTTGGACAGGAGCAGCTTGCCAAAATCGCAGCGCAGCGGCCAGTGGAGGCATATTTTCGATCGATCGAAAAGGAGCGGGACGAGCCCAGCGCCTTGGACGCGAAGCTCTTTCGCGCCGGCTTTTATCAGTCGAGCGCGCCACTCATTTACACCTTGTCGCGACTTGGCGCGGTCTGTGTCGGCTTTTTGGCTGCCTATGCGCTACTGTCACGAGTCCTGCCGTCTGAGTTACCCGGCTTCATCGCCTTTGCCGGTTCTGCTTTGTTTGGGCTCGCCTGCATCGTAGTTCCAAGCGTCCTGCTCGATCGCTTCGAAAAGGCACAAAAGCGGATCTATCGTCGTGGCTTTCCCGATTTCATGGACATGATGATAACCTGCGCCGACGCAGGCATGAGCCTCGAGGCGGCCGTCGAGCGTGTAAGCGGTGAACTGGCCGGCACCCACAGATGGCTGGGCGTCCAGCTTTCGATCATGACCTTGCAGTTGCGCGCCGGCAAGCCATTGCGCGAGGCCTTGCGCGAACTCGCCGACCGCATTGGTCTTGACGAGGCGCGGGCGCTCGCTGTGCTTTTCAGGCAGTCGGAAGAACTTGGCACTAGTCTCACGGAGGCCTTGCGCGTCTACAGCGACGAAATGCGGAGCCAGAGAATCCTGAGTGCCGAAGAGCGCGCCAATGCTTTGCCGGTCAAGATGATGATCCCGTTGGGGCTCTGCATCTTTCCAGTTGTGTTGATGGTCATCATGTTGCCGGTGATCATTCGAATGAGGGGCATTTTCTTCTAGGCGATCATGTGCTTTGGTCGAAATACAGAGTCGGAGGACTCTTTTGGGGGACGAAATGACAGGGCCAATGCGCCTCGCAGCCATAGCCGGTTTGCTGCTTATCGTGCTTTCCGGCTGCCAGACGGCTGATAGCAGCGGCGTCGTCCGCACCAACGAGCCCTCAAAAGGTGACATGACAGCCTTTGGCGATGCCTTCGACGGGCTGAAGACGGTCAGCGACGTCGAGTACTATGCCTCGGACCAGGCTATTGCCGAAGCCAAGAACCAGTTCCGCGCGGAAAATTACGGCAATGCCGGCGCCCTGTTCTACAAGGCGACGCAACTGGCGCCCAATGATGGTGGTGCCTGGATGGGCCTGGCCGCCTGCAGCGATCGCATCCGCCGCTTCGACCTCTCCGACTACGCCTATCGCCAAGCCTTCCGACTGGTTGGCGGGACGCCCGAATATTACAACAATGTCGGCTATTCCTATCTGCTGCGCGGCAAGCTGCAGGACGCACGCAGCAACTTCCTCAAGGCTTATGAGCTGGTGCCCAACGATCCGACCGTGGCCAACAATCTGCTGCTCCTTTCGTCGAGCGTGAAGAATCTCGAGCGGTAAGGCGATAGCATGTTGCTCGCCGCATCGCTGCTGCTGAAGGGACTAGCCATTCCTTTGCTGGCAAGGATCGCCTGGCTCGACCTTACAACCCAGAAGATATCCAACCAGAATGTGCTGCTGCTGCTTTGCCTGGGTTTGGGCTCGCTGCAGCTCCTATCGGTGCAAGCCGGGTCGTGGTGGGACATGGGCCTGAGCGCGCTTGCCGGTCTTTTGCTGTTTGTTGCGCTCTTTCCGTTCTGGGCCATGCGCAAGATCGGGGCCGGCGATGTCAAGCTGATGGCGGTGCTGCCGTTGCTGATAGGCGGCAGCGGCCTCGTCGTATTTTCAGTGCTGCTGCTGGTTTTCGCTCTCGCCACGGCGATGGTCGTCAAAAATCCGCTCATGCTGCCGCAAAGCGCTTTCCGCCTCTACGTTCAGCACCTGGACCGCAAAGGCGTCGTGCCGTTTGGCGTGCCGATCTCGCTCGCAGCGATCTGCACGATAGTGTTTCAGATTTATACCAACATGATGGTTCTAGCCGGGCTATCGGTTTGACGGAGGGCGGCTTTGGACCCTTGCGGGGGCAGGCGATGAAGGTGAAGAACTAGGCGCTTACGCGCGAGCCAAGCGGAGGGTTGCATGAAGCAGCTCGAACTTCTGGATTGGAACCCGCCTGTCTGGTGATCGCCTTCCCGATGGCGAAGCGTGTCGGCAAAGTCCGACGTGTTGCCGAGGTGCTTTCGGTCAAGCGCGGCGCCGCCGCGACGAACTACTGGAAGCAGGTGGTTGCGACCTTGGGCGGACAGACGCAACGTGCCGGGTTCAATCGGGATACCATCAACCGCGAACCGCGAGCGCTTCATGACGCTGTTCAGCGCGAGCTTTGCTTGCAAAGTGGGCACGGGCAGCGGCCAGGAGGTACTGCCGCATGACCCCGACCTATCGCGGCGTCGACGGGCGGGATGGTTCAACCCGTGCGAAAACCGTCAGCGCTGGTTGGATCGATCTTCATCAACCGCGATCTGGCCTCGGCCACGCGACGTTGCGCAGCCCGTATCCTGCTGCACAACGCAATATTGATGCCGACACCGCAGTCTTCATCCAGCATTTCATTCGCACGCCTAAGGGAGAGCTCCGCTCGCCTGAGCCGCTGTCGGGCTCTCGCCAATTCCAAATCCAGAAATTCCATTATCCTGCATCCATTGGAGTCCCTTCGATTGGTAAACCATTTGTCGTCGCCGTTGGTTCCGGCTGTCCGCGAACGTGCAGCCTAGGCGTCGATTTGGTTGGCACAGTCTGGAACGCCAGCGGTGGCGCTGCTGGCCGGAAGGCCGGGAACGATGAGCCGTGTCCCTGCCAACAGAGAGATCGTCCGTTGCTGCTGCTCACTCGACCTGCTCAATCTCCGGACCCGGTTCAGTCGGCGGAGCTGGCATGCAATCTTGTCCGGTGCATTCCTGCACAGGGTTATCCGCCGGCGGGAGGCAGTTTTGCCCCTCGCAATGAACTGGCGGCTGCTCTGTTGCTGCTTCGCTGTTCGGCAGAGCCGGCTGATCCTCAGCTCGAACGGGAGGCATTCCAAGGCCGATCATGGCCGTGCACAGGAGCGCAATTCGAAGCAACTTCATTTCCGCCTCCGCGGCTGACAGCTAAATGCAGACTACACTTTCGAACTGCGGCCTACATCCTGTCACCCGCGAACGGCGTTAACAGCGCGTTTCGTTGCTGGTCAGAAGGTCGCGAGGAATGAAAGCGAGCGTTGTTCGTCTTCCTGCCAAAACAGCGCCAAAAACAGGCGAGCGTCTTCGACCGCTCAATATACCCGGCACCGAGGCCCTTACAGTCAAGCAGGCGCAGGGTGTTCAAAGACTATCGATTGTCAGAGGACACGTTGCGACGCTTGGTGAAGCGATGGCGCTTGAGGGTGATCATTGTGCGCTGAACTGCCCCAGGCAGGACGACCGCGAACATCCGGACGTGCAACGGTATTTCCGAAGGCTGGATATACCTCTAAGTTAGTGAAAAGCTGCGACGATCCCCTTCACCCAATCTAGAAGTTCTGGACTGGCAAGGGATACGGCTAATGCGCTGGCCACTGTAGCAACTATCACCCCCGCAGGCATAACACTCATCAGACTGTTCATCTTGCTCACGTGGCGTTCAGCAGCTGCCCGCTGTTTTTCGTTGCTGTCGGGAAATTCGTCAGGATGTTCAATCCGTACCGATCGTAGTCGAGATCATCATGATTGATGCTCTACCGGCTGAGGATTGCATCGTAATCTCGGCTAGTCGCTCGGTCTTATGGATGATGCCTTGGTCGCGCTCTGTGCAGCACGTCCTACAACTGAGGACGAGCAGAAACTTCGACGGAGATACCCCTCTTCGATCGACGTTGCTGCCAGTTTTAATGGATGCGAGGTCCCGACCAAGCGCGCCATCAAGGCACTGATCGAGGGCGTAGCGTGATGAGGCTTATCGCCGGCCTCCGCTGCCACCTTCACCTCCGCCTTGCGTCATGGCACGAGGTACCGCGCCAGCGCCTTGCTCGAAGTCATTCGGGCAAGGCGCGATAGGCGAGGTCAACCGGCCCGCTGATGCCTCGCCGGCGTCAGCTGTAACGGCCCGCTGCCTCAAACCAGTCCCATAGCCTCCCCATGTCACGTCCATGTCGCGTGGATCCGCCGATAGTCGCAGGAAACCTTTGGAAATCAACGGTAGCCAATTGCAACATGGCGCGACATGGCCGCCGCCCAAATGATCACCAAGTTTTTGATTTTGTTGGTGATCCCGACAGGAATCGAACCTGTGACCTACAGATTAGGAATCTGCCGCTCTATCCTACTGAGCTACGGGACCACGCGGCCCGACACATAACCGCTTCGGACCGTTTCGCCAAGAGGCAGGCTCGATGAATCGGCCGGTTGCGAGGTGGATCGCAAAGATGAGCTCGGGATAGCGGAACTTCGGACCACCGCCGCGCTTTAGTGTGCCGAAGGAGATGCCGCATGAGTGCTACGAAAGAGTTCTTTGAAACCTGGCTCCAGGAGAACGTCGGTAACCTGCCCGCTGAAAGCGAGGTGAGCGTGGCGGTCCTGGCACAGCAATTCGAACAAGATGCCGACGCGGCCGGCTATGGTCACGAGGTACGCGAAGACGAGATCGGCGACATTGAAGAGGCGATTGAGAAAGCTCTGGACAAGGCCCGGACCGGCGAACAGCAGCAGGCCGATCCGGTCGAAGAGAGTGATCTGGCGCCCGTCATGGAAGCGCTGGAGGTCGACGACCCGAAGAGCGGACCATAGGGGTCCAGGCACCATCCATTGATTTTCGAATAGATTCCCAGCCGGTGCTCCTCCACCCTACATGACCGCCCATGATAGATGCGTGGGTATCGGCGTCGCGTTGGCTGCGTACCCTCGGGGGGCAAGCCCGAGGTAGGCATTGTATGCATTAGGCGGCCAGCGC
>NZ_RZSX01000484.1:0-4900 GCF_004023105.1 Mesorhizobium sp. M5C.F.Ca.IN.020.32.2.1
GACTTCACCCGACGGCCCGAACAGGCCTCGCGCGACGCCGACTTTGCCCTCGCCTACGTGCTCAGCCATGCCGACACGGCGGAGCGCCAGCAGCAGGCGATCGATGCGCTGGTGTTCAAATGCGATATACTCTGGGCCATGCTCGACGCGCTTCAACACGCTTATGCCGAGCCGGGAAACATCCCGCCCGGCGCCTTCCGTCCGGAGACAGCCCGATGATGGCGCTGCGCGAAAGAGCTTTGGTGTCGTCACGATCGGTGCCGTCGCTGCCGAAGCACGTGCGCATACAGTACGATCCCATGCGGCAGGCCTTCGCCGTGCTTTCGCCGGAAAAAGTATTTTGGCCGAACGACATCAGCCTCGACATATTGCGCCGCTGCGATGGACGGTCCACGGTCGGCCACATCATTGCCGACCTTGCCGCGGATTATGACGCCGAACAGGAGGCCGTGGCGGCCGACGTCGTCGCCTTCCTGCAGGAGTGGTCGGACAAGCTGCTGGTGAAGCTATGAGCGAGCCCCTTCTCCCTCCGATCGGCATGCTTGCGGAACTGACGCATCGCTGCCCGTTGCAATGCCCTTATTGCTCCAATCCGCTCGAATTGCTGAAGGCCAATCGCGAACTCGATACACAGACCTGGCTCGACCTGTTCTCGCAGGCCGCCGATCTCGGCGTTCTCCAGGTGCATCTGTCGGGCGGCGAACCGACGCTGCGCCGCGACCTCGAGCAATTGATCGCCGGGCTTTCGGCGCGCGGCGTCTACACCAACCTGATCACCGCCGGCGTCGGCATCGCCGAAGGCCGCATCGAGGCGTTTGCCGAAGCCGGGCTCGACCATCTGCAGCTGAGCTTCCAAGGCGCACGTCCGGCGACCACCGACCGCATCGGCAACCACAAAGGCGGCCACGAAAAGAAGCTGGAGGCGGCACGCCGCGCTCGCGCGGCCGGCCTGCCGCTCACCATCAACGCACCGATCCATCGTCACAACATCGAGGAGGTGCCGGAATTCATCGATCTGGCCCTCTCGCTGGGCGCGGAGCGGCTCGAGATCGCCAACGTGCAGTACGCCGGCTGGGCGCTGACCAATCGCGATCAACTGATGCCCGAGCGTGCTGCGGTCGACCGGCAGGCGGAAATCGTCGCGGTGGCGCGCGAACGGCTCACCGGCATCATGAACATCGATTTCGTCACGCCGGATTATTTCGCTGTCTATCCCAAGCCGTGCATGGGCGGCTGGGCGCGCGACGCGTTCATGGTGACGCCGGACGGCACCGTGCTGCCATGCCATGCCGCACAGACCATCCCGTCGCTCAGTTTTGAGCGTTTCGGACCGCGCAGCTTGGCCGAGATCTGGACGGATTCGCCGGCATTCAACGCCTTTCGCGGCACCGACTGGATGCAGCAGCCCTGCCGCAGCTGCGAGCGGCGTGAGATCGACTGGGGCGGCTGCCGCTGCCAGGCGATGGCGATCGCCGGCGACGCCGCCGCGACGGACCCGGCTTGTGCGAAATCGCCGATCCATGCGCGCATGGCAATGCTGATCGACGAAGCCCAGCGTGCTGCGGCAGTTCCTTCGAATGACGAACAATTCGTCTACCGGCGGATCGGCGTGGTGACCGAGCCCGCCTGACGCGCGCTCTTCTATTCCACCGACTCGCGCTCGCGCACCGCGTCGGCGAAAGCCAGTGCATCGCGATTGACCGCGACATTGTGCACGCGAAAGATCGAAGCGCCCTTCAGCCGCAAGATGACGCTGGTCGCCGCTGTGCCGACGTCTCGCCCCTCGTCGCTTCCGCCGACCAGGTGACGGGCAAGACGCTTGCGTGACGTGCCGACCAGCAATGGAAAACCGAGAGCGCGCAATTCACCGAAGCGAGCCATAAGCTCAAGGTTTTCCTCTCCGTCCTTGGCGAAGGCGAAGCCCGGGTCCAGCACGATCCGGTCGTCCGGGATGCCGGCGTCGCGCGCGATCTCCAGCGATCTGTTCAGAAACAGGAACTGGTCGGCGATCACATCCGCCAGTTTTTCGCGGCCGCGCCCGGTGTGCATTATGACGAGGCCGGCCCCGGTTTCCGCCGCGACATGCGCGATGTCGGGCTCGCGCTGCAGGCCATGCACGTCGTTGACGATATGTGCGCCCGCAGCGACCGCCAGGCGCGCCGTGTCGGCCCGATAGGTGTCGACCGAAACGAGGGTGCCGCCGTCGGACGACAGCGCCTCGATGACCGGGAGGATGCGCGATTGTTCCTCGCGCGCCGAAACGGCGCCGGCTCCGGGCCGGGTGGATTCGCCGCCGACATCGATGATCGCCGCGCCCTCGCCGATCATACGCCGCGCCTGCTGGAGCGCCGGCTCCGGCCGATCGAATTCTCCCCCGTCGGAAAAACTGTCCGGCGTAACGTTCAAAATCCCCATCAGCAACGATTTCGCGCCAATGTCGAGATGCCGTCCATGAGCAAGGTCCCAGCGCGTCATGCATCAACCTTCCGGCATACTAGAAGCCATTCGCGACACGATTGTCACTCACACGAGTCCGGTTTCCCCATCTACCTATGCTCGCGAAACTACAAGGAGCGTAGCAATGACCAAGGAAAGCTTTATCTACACGACCTATGTTGTCTCGACACCGGGAAAGGTGTTTGAGGCAATAACGAAACCGGACCTCGCACGGCACTACTGGGGGCACGAGAACGTCTCTGACTGGAAGCCGGGTTCAAGATGGGAACATATCCGCGCCAATGATGAACGGACCGTCGAACTCGTCGGCAAGGTCGTCGAGGTGTCGCCGCCGACCCGTCTCGTCATCACCTGGGCAAACGCTTCGCAGGCATCTGATCCGGCGAGCTACAGCCGGGTGACCTTCGAGCTCGAGGAATACGAGGCCATGGTCCGGCTGACCGTCACCCATGACGAACTCGAAGCCGGCAGCGGGATGGCGAACGGCATCAAGCGCGGTTGGCCGATCGTCCTCTCCAGCCTGAAATCCTTCCTCGAAACGGGTCAGGCGATCGATGTCTTCGCCAGGCAGCGCGCCTCCGAACGAGCGGCCTGACCCAGGACAAAGGACCGAGCAGATGAGCACTCTCTACACCGGCGGATGCGCGTGCGGCGCGGTGCGCTACGAGGCAAAGGCAGCCCCGATCTTCGAAAACCACTGCCAATGCCGCGATTGCCAGAAAAGAAGCGGCACCGGTCATGGATCCTATCTGACGTTTGCGTCGCGAGCGGACGTGGCCATCACCGGCACGACGACGGACTGGCGTATCGCGGCGGACAACGGAAATGTCAAAATCCATTCCTTCTGCTCGGTTTGCGGAACCCCGGTTTACTTGACATACACCGCCATGCCGGACCCGATCACGGTCCATGCCGCAAGCCTCGACGATCCGAGCCGGTTCAATCCGACCGTTGTGACCTACGGCAGCCGGGCCCTCCCCTGGGACAAGATGGAAACCGGGCTGACGACGTTCGAAAAGATGCCGCCAGGCCCGGCGTCATAGCGGACGCGCACTATCTTCATGAGGCGGATCTGCGCCCACCGCGGGCGCGGATCGAAGGCCCGGCAGGCAGAAAGGAAATATAGCGCACCTGTCACCGTAATTCGCGGTTGTGCCCATGACACTCACCGCTCAGCGATTGCCGTACTCGTCATGGCGGCGCCACCATGCCTGGGGGAACTCGAGCCCGTTCTCGTTCCTTCCCCACGGAGCCAGGTCGAGGAAACGGTAGACCCCCATAAGCGCCTCGGTGCCACGGGCGTAGGTGGAGTAGGTGTGGTAGACGGCACCGTCGTGGAGCGCGAAGACGCTCATTCCCTCCTTCTGCGGCTCGGCCGTGTCGACATGCTGATAGTTATAGTCGGCGCCGTCTCTCTGCTGCTCTTCGGTGAAGGCGGCGCCGAAGTCGTATTTGAAATCGCTCCCGAGTGACGAAACCCACGGAAAGCGCCAGCCCATTTGCTGCTTGTAATCCTGGAGCTCCTGCAACGGGGCAATCGATTCGCAAACGAGGGTAATGTCGCGGCCGTTCAAGTGGGGGATGACGCAGTCGAAGTGATCGGCGATCAAGGAGCATCCGGTGCATCCTTGGCGCTCATCGGTGAGCCGGTATCCGTAGCCGAACATGAAATGATAGACGAAGAGTTGCGAGCGCCCTTGGAAAAGGTCCGCGAGCGAGGCGCTTCCCTCCTCGGTCTCCAATAGATACTCCTTATCGATCCGAACCCACGGCAGCTCCTGTCGCTGTCGCGCCAGCTCGTCGCTCTGCCGCATGAGCCGTTTCTCCGCCTCGAGCAGTGCGAGCCGCGCTCCCAGCCATTCTTCGCGTGTTCCGGTCTTGTGTTTCGTCATCGCTCCTGTCTCCTTACTCGGGGACTTCCTTTCCGTTCCTCGAAGCAACTTGTTGCGTCAGGAGATAAACTAACGCCGGAGGCGAAACATGGTAGCCAGATGTGGGGCGGGTTTCCGATGGACTCCCTTCACGGATGCCAATGATGTCACTTTGGCCTTCGAAGACTACAAGCTGGAAATGGATAGCGCTCCCGCTCGAACACCTCTGCTCGATGCGTTGCGGACCGCAGGCTGAAAAAGAAGGACGGAGTCACAAGGCGACGGTGCTGATGTTCCCTCGCGGCGGGCATTTCCTGCTTGAGACACACGCCGAACCGGCGCCCTCCCTCTTGATGGAGTTCATCAAGCGAACACAGGGGGAGCGGCGACGGCACCTACAACGGCCAGCCCATGTCGACCCGAAGATCCTGCAGCCCGCCATGTCCGCTGATAACCGAGCAGCTGTCGACAACAAAACCTCGACTTTCTCACGCGCCTGTGGGCCGTGTGGAACCTGCGCCAAACTCGTGAGTTCCAGATAACGCCCAATCCATCCGGCGCTTTGGCTGATC
>NZ_RZSX01000485.1:0-4899 GCF_004023105.1 Mesorhizobium sp. M5C.F.Ca.IN.020.32.2.1
GTTTGAAATCCAGTCCGCCCGCTTTTCTGCCGGCGATACCGGCGAGTTTTCTAACCGATCGGCAGCGCGCCACGCTTCCGCATTCGTCGGGAATGGTCCGGCGAGCGTTCGCCGATCATTCGGCGAACTGTCGCCGACCACAACGAAGCCCCCCTCAGTCTCAATCACCGTCATGCAGGCACCCCTCTTTTTCGACGGCCAAAAAATTTTTTGGCTTTCGCGCCCAAATCCTGTTTTTCCCCCTTTAGACAGCAAAAAACCGGCCGAACAGGAGATACGGAGGAGGAACAGGCCGGGGCACCTCTCTCCATATGTAAGACGTTTATGGCACACGTTCCTGTATCCATTAGGTAATTTCCTTCAGCCAAAGGTGACTTGCAGGGCTTCTATTCCAGTCTCGTAGGCCGCCCTCTGCATTGCCTCTTCAAGCAATTCGGCCTTCGACGCTTGGACCAGAAAACTGTCATGTACCGGCAGGACCGTGACGCCAGCCATCAGCATCAAGTGCATGACAGTTTCGGCAATGGCGCTGTCCAGGCACATAAGTTCCGCGCCTTTGTCAGAGTGGAAGTACTTAGCGATGCGGTGATGGGCCTGCTTCACATCGGTTATCAATTGGTCTGCCGCTGCAAACGCCAATTGCGATCCAGGCTCCGCAACCGGCGCCATCTCCTTGTGATGGGCAATGGCAAGGCGAGCTTTTGCCTTGGTTGGGGCGTTGACCAGAACAAGCAATCCAAGTTTGGCGAGCGGCCTCGGCCAACCTGCTATGGCGTAGCAGTCTTCGGGCAAAGCTGCGCCCGCTTCGGCGTATAGGAGAGCTGGGTGCAGAGTTTTGTAATCAATCTCTACAACGCTCTCGCCGCCGATCGTAATCAGTTTTCGCGCTTCTTTGCTCATCGACTGCCAGCCTCCACCTAATGCGTAATAGCGGCCACCTCGGTTGAAGGTGCGGTTGAATATTCGAACCATCGGAGACGGCAGGACGCCCGTTAGAAGCGTGCCGCGAATGGCTTCGTTCATCTCTTCGACACGACGGCGCATCCGGCGAATCGTGGGGGTGTCGGAATAGTCGATAGGCTCTTTGTCCGCGTCTCGAAGGATGATGCTTTCCCGAGGTCTGGCGATTAAAAGAGCCGGACCAGCGCTCAGTATTTTGCCGGTTCGCTCGATTAGTTCAGGCGTGGCTACCATCGAGCTTTGCCACCTCCGATGATTGGGTGGCACCTTGTCATGATGAACAAGGCCGAGGCCATCGAGATAGTCGGCCGAGCCCGTCACCTTGGCGTAAGTGTAGAGGGACTCTTTGTAGCGGCGCGGCCGGACATAGTGATTGCGATTGCGCGAATACGAAACAGCACCATCAGCGGTGACAAGTGAGAGAATAATGGCGGCCGTCGTTTCGGAGCCGCCATACTCTTTGCGAAGTGCCGGCCAGTGAGGCCGGTGCTCCCATCGAAGTGACAGAGGGGTTTGCGCTTCGTCCAACCTACGCAGCCCTCGCCTTAATCAAGTGGCCTTCTCGCCTTGCCTGGACGGCCTGCAATGCAGTCAGGCCGAACCGATCCTGAAGTTGGGGCACCAACGCTTTGGTGCGACCCGCTGAGCCAGTTGCCAGCCAGTTGGCGGCGAGGTCGACGGGATTTGCGGACTTGTCAGCTGCGGCGCTTATGCAGCGGCCGCCACGTCTTGAACGAGTGAATTTCTTGTTTGCCGATGCTGAATGTGAATTAACGAGAGCGGCCCCTGTTATGTCCTGCATGTCTGTTCCTTTCAATTCCCTGGGAGGGTTTGCGAATAATCGGGCAGATTGAGCTTGGGCGATCGGAGGCCGAGTTGCAGCGCGACCGGCGCCACCGGCACAACAATCTTTCGACCGATGCGGATTGTGGGAATGTCGCCACGTTTGGCGGCATCATAAGAGCCGTTCCGACTCAGGCCGTAGAATACCGCCCCGGCATCTCTCACGGAGATGGTGGGGCGGCTCAGCGCGTCTTCCAACGTCATATTGCCGTATCCTGTTCGTTCGCGTGGTTGGATCATCCAACGCACTGCCATAGTAATACAGGTTGCGACTCGGCGGTTCAAGGCCGCACAAGGGCAAAGTAGGGGTTTCCCCTGCCAAATTCGTGCAATTTGATAGTTTTTGTTGCTATCGACCTATACGCGGTGTACGGCTATGGCATTATATGGGAGTGATTGTATGGCAAAAGAAGCGACACGAGGCGGCAAAACCGAGACGCTCACCATCCGATTGGACCCGAAGACCCGGTTCATTCTGGAATATCTTTCCAGATTGAAAGGGCAGAACATCACTACGGTGGTTGAGCGTGCGATTGTTGCGGCCGCTTCACAGGAAATGGTGAAAGATCCCCAGTGGCCTGATCAGCCAGACGGTTGGCAGAGCTTCTGGGATGTTAGTGATGGATGTCGGGCACTACGGATGGCAGAGCGTTCGGAATTCTTCCCAACCTATGAGGAGGAACGTCGCCTTGCTTTTGCAAAAACCCACTGGCCTTTTTTCTACACGTCCGAGAAAAAAAGCCAGTTCATCAATCACTACATCGACGTGTTGTGGCCGAGGATCGATGAGTTCATCCAAATCCATGACGATCAAAAGGACAGTGATTATTTTGCCGCCGGCAAAGCCATGCAAGCCGCATTGAGGGCTGCAAAACTCGCGGCCCCTGAATGGCCCATCTCCGACTTGAGCGACGAAATCCCCTTCTGAAAAGGCGCTGTCATGAAAGGTCATCTTCACGAAACGATGGAGCCGAAACCATGAGAGGCAATGTCACTCGTCGCGGCAAATCTTCCTGGCGTTTGAAGTTTGATATTGGCGCCGATCCAGCGACGGGCAAGCGGCAAACCCAATACGCCACCGTGCGCGGCACGAAGAAGCAAGCCGAGGCAGAGCTTTCCAAGCGGCTACATCAGGTCGACGGCGGCAACTATGTGGCCAACTCAAAGGAAACGGTTGCCGAGCATGTCCGGAACTGGCTCAGCGCAAAAGCCGACCTCGCAGCGACCACAAGGGAGCGCTTCGAGAAGCTGGTCGAGAACCAGATCGTTCCGCAAATCGGCTCTCTGATCCTTCAGCAATTGCGGCCGGCCCAGGTCACGGCATGGCATAACACCTTGCGCAAAGAAGGCGGCAAGGAAGGCGGACCACTGTCGCCGGCCACAGTTAGGCAGGCGCACAGGGTGCTGCACATGGCGCTGGCAAGTGCGTTCGAAGACGAGAAGATAGCGCGCAACGTCGCGTCCGGCAGGAAACTGCCGAAGGCCGAGAGCGCGGATATTCAGATCCTGCAGCATGGCCAGATTGCACCTCTACTGGAAGCTTTGCAGGGCCATTGGCTATCACCTATCGCCACCGTTGCCGTCGGCACAGGCATGCGCCAGGGCGAGATCATGGGACTCCGCTGGGCCGATATTGATCTGGATAAGGGATCGCTCCGGGTCGAGCGCAGCCTTGAGGAAACCAAGGCCACAGGGCTTCGGTTTAAGGCTCCGAAGTCGAAGGCTGGCACACGCACCATTTCGTTGCCAGCAAGTGTGGTTGACGCTGTCAAGGCGCACAGAAAGCGGCAGCTCGAACAACGCCTCGCCCTGGGGCTCGGGAAGCCGGGCAAGGACGCGCTGGTCTTCTGCGGGCCGGAAGGCGAAGCCATAGCCCCGTCTCGCGTCTCAGGAGCTTGGCGCGATGCAATCGACCGTTTGAGGAAGCCGGCTGAGGATGGCGCAGCTACCGTCGAGCTTCCCAAGGTCCGGTTTCATGACCTCAGACACACCCACGCTTCCGCCCTCATCGCTGGCGGGCTCGACGTGGTTGCAATTAGCCGTCGTCTAGGGCATGCGTCACCCGTGGTCACGCTGTCGGTCTACGCCCACTTGTTCAAGAGGTCGGACGACGGCGCGGCAGCGGCGATAGAAGCTGCTATGAGAACGGGCGCAGAACAATAAACCGGCCTTCGGTGCCAATCCGGTGCCAAGTGCAGGCAAATGGCTAGACCTGTCTTCGCTCAAGTGCTTGTAATCGCAGAAGGCGGACGTGGCGGAATTGGTAGACGCAAGGGACTTAAAATCCCTCGATCTCTGATCGTACGGGTTCGATTCCCGTCGTCCGCACCAGCACACCGACGGCGCTCCGCGGCGGCGTCCAGGTTCCGGCAGATCAAGCCCGGATCGGGTTCAGCTTCAGATGCTGGATCAGGATGATCGTCTTGGCGTCGATGATGCGGCCGTCGGCGATGCCGGCCAGAGCTTCATCGAGCGGCATCTCCAGAACCTCGATGTCTTCGCCTTCTTCCGGCGCGCCGCCGCCGTCCGAGATGCGGTCGGTCGGCGAATAGCGCGCGACGAAGAACCAGAGCCGCTCGGTCACGCTGCCAGGGCTCATAAAGGGCGAAAACAGCCGATCAACGTCCTTCAGGTGGTAGCCGAGCTCCTCTTCCGCCTCCTTGCGGATGCAGGTTTCGGGATCGTGTTCATCGAGCAGGCCGGCGCAGGCCTCGATCAGCGGCTCGCGGTGGCCGGTGACGTAGGCCGCGTAGCGGAACTGCCGAACGAGCAGAACCGTCGAGCGCTCGGGGTCGTAAGGCAGGATCACCGCCCCGTCGCCGCGATCGTAGGTCTGTCGGATCTGCGTCTCCCATTTCCCGTCGCGCCGGCGATAATCGAGGACGGTCTTTTTCAGGACTGGCCAATCATCGGAAAGGACTTCTTCCGAACGGATACGAATGCGGTCTTCCATGGTGAACTCCGTGCTGCCGGCGTGAGGACTACAGCGCCGCGCGTCCTCTTGGACGCGCAAAGGACGTTGTAGCACTTTTGATCTGCGCATGATCCATTCCGAAATCGGAATCGATTTTTGCTGCGCTGACCTTCGGTTCGGGG
>NZ_RZSX01000486.1:0-4898 GCF_004023105.1 Mesorhizobium sp. M5C.F.Ca.IN.020.32.2.1
GTTCGATGATCACCGGCCGCTTCGTCGATTCCTATTCGAACGTGCAGACGCTGAAGCTGTTCTCGGCCGATGGCGACGACCGTTACATCAGGAGCGGTTTCGATATTTATCTCGAGGCGCTACGCCCGTTCACCCGCAGGCTGACCGGCGTGCGCATGGCGCTGACGACGCTGTCGGGTGTCATGATCACCGCGATCGCCTGTTTTGCGGTCTATCTCTGGGTCGAAGGCTCGATCACAGTCGGCGCCGTCGCCTTCACGCTGTCGCTGGTGTTGCGGCTCAACATGCTGCTCGGCCGACTGATGATGCAGCTCAACGGCATCCTGCGGAATCTCGGCGTGCTGGAAAACTCCAAGGCGTTGATCTCGCAGCCGCTCGGCCTGACCGACGCGCCCGACGCCAAGGAGCTTGTCGTGGTCGGCGGCCGCATCGACGTGAAGAAGGTCGAGTTCCACTACGGCAAGGGATTTGGCGTGCTCAACGGCATCGACCTTGTCGTGCGGCCGGGCGAGAAGGTCGGACTTGTCGGGCCATCCGGCGCCGGCAAGACGACGCTCGCCAATCTGATCCTGCGCCTCTACGACCTCGAGGGCGGCAAGATCACCATCGACGGGCAGGATGTTGCCAAGGTGACGCAGAATTCGCTGCGCGCCAGTATCGGCGTCGTCAGCCAGGATACCGCACTTTTCCACCGTTCCTTGCGCGACAACATCAAGCTCGGCATGCCCGAAGCAACCGACGCCGAGGTGATCGCGGCCGCAAAGAAGGCCGAGGCGCACGACTTCATCCTCGATTTGCGCGACAATCGTGATCGCCAGGGCTACGAGGCCTTTGTCGGCGAGCGCGGCGTGAAATTGTCTGGCGGCCAGCGCCAGCGCGTGGCGATCGCCCGCGTCTTCCTCAAGGACGCGCCGATCCTGATACTCGACGAGGCGACGTCGGCGCTCGATTCCGACATCGAGGCGGCCATCCAGGAAAATCTGGCGAGGCTGATGGAGAACAAGACTGTCATCGCCATCGCGCATCGGCTGTCGACCATCGCGGCACTCGATCGCCTGGTGGTGCTCGACGGCGGCCGTATCGTCGAACAAGGCACGCATGACGAACTGGTCGCGCTCGACGGGCTCTATGCGCGGCTGTGGAAGCGGCAGTCCGGCGGCTTCCTGTTCAACGAGGAGAGCGTGCTGGAGGAGACGCGGCCGGCGGAGTAGGCCTAGGATTCAGCAAAACCGGAGTGGAGCATGTCGGTGCCATCGAATTTCGGACGGTCGGGAGCGCAGGAGAGCGCGCTCGACCTGCTCGGCCATGAAATTCTCGGCGAAAAGGCGGCGGCGCTCGGCCGTGCCGGCCGCCGCGTGGATGAAACGCTGGCGAGGTTGCGTGAACATGGCGACGATGGCGAACATCGTGCCCGGCTGCTCAGGGACGCGGCGGAGGCCGTCCACGGCTATTTCATCCAGCGCGAATTGTGCGGCTTGCGCAAGCACGACGCAGTGATCCGGGAATACAACATCCCCAAGGCCGTGCTGGCCAGGCTCGGCGCGAAATAGACAATAGTGTTGAAAACCTGATGGTACCGAAGACGAAATACCGATTTTGACCCGTTCCAGAAGTTCGGGTGCGAGCGCATTATGGCGCAAGTCGGCCCGATTGCCGACTTTCCCGCACTCAATGTTCCTTGCGAAGGATGACCCTACATTGAGCGCAATCAGCGCTCGTACGCCCTAAGACTTCAAAGGTAGCGGCCAATCGGTCTTCTGCCGGGCCGCATACGCGGTCACTCCGGCAAGCCCGCGAACCGCATGTGGATCCAGCGCTCGAGGGTCCCGGGAGCGGTGTAATTCTTCTCCCACTGCTTGCGTTGTTGGCTGATGGAGTCGCCGGGCGAGTCTTTGAGGGAAACCGCAAGCGCTTCCTTTGCCTCCCGCTGGTTTCCCAGACAAGCGTGGATCCCCGCAACCATTCGGTGTGCGCCGCTCGGGATTCTGGACATTTTCCGCATCGCTGTCAGCGCGGCCTCGCAATCGTTCTTTTCCCAGAGCGCCCAGCCCATGTCCCAGTGGTACCATCAGGGTGGAAAGGATCGATGCCCATCGCCTGCTTGATCCGATCGATAGCTTCGTCGATTCGGCCGACAACGAGCAGCGGGGATGCACTGCCGGCGAGGACATTCGAGGGCACTGGGATTGAGGGCGATCGCCTGATCGTACCGCGCAATGGCCTGCTCGACCTCTCCGGCTTCGGTATGGATGCGGGCTCCGGCATAATGCGCGTTGGCATCGTCCGGAGCGAGTTGGAGAGCCTTGTCGGCGTATTCGGCGGCGTGCTTCAACGCCTCGTCGGGGCTATTTTCCTGCTTGTGCCAGAAAACTGCGTCATTGCGATAGGGACCAGGCCATCCCGATATAGCCGAACTGGGCGTTCGGATCCGCTTCGATCGCCTTGAGGCTGAACTGCCGTAGCAGCTCGTTCCCCGCGCCTCGTCGTTGCCGCGTGGCGCATCGCGAGCGCCGTTGCCAACTCGCCAACGCCCGACAACGACCATCAGTTTGCAAGGCACTCGGGAAGACGCACCGGTTTGTCGATCTTCGCCAGTAGCTCGGGGCTGGCGCAGGGCGGGAAACCGGCAAGGCGCATGGTTTCCATGAGACGCTTGCGGTCCGCATCTGTGTTGACAAGAGGTTCGTTCACCCTTCCCTCGATAGTCAGGTCGGGGAACCGTTTAAGGGTCTCGCTGATCAGGGTTTTCGCCTCCTCGGTACGCCCAACTGCCGCCAGCGCGGCGGGGCGATATGTCCATCCCCAGATCCCATAATTCTCCGGCGCCAACCGGTCCATCATTAGCAGCGCGTCGTCGTAGCGGCCGACCACAAAATAGGCGTGGGCAAACAACCTGGTGCTCCACAACGGGTAGTTCGGATTAAGCTGGATCGCCTGATCAGCCATTTCGGCGCCCCTCTCGGCCTCGCCAAAAGTCGAAGCCCAAGGCACATAAAAGGTCACGATCTCGAACTGATTTGGAGCCATTCGCAGGGCAGCGTCGAATTCCGCCTTGGCGCGCGCGAGATCGCCCTTTACGACCAGGCTCCGGGCGAGAACGGCATGCGCTTCGGCATCGGCCGGATCGAGCGCGACTGCACGTTTAGCGGCTTCGGCGGCGATACGTCGATTCTTTTCGGGTTCGATGTCGAAACTGGCCAGCACGGAATGCGAATGGTGCAGTTCCACCCAGGCGCGGGCCAGCGTAGGGTCCAGTTCGGTGGCGCGGCTGAGAAGTCTGATAGCTTCCTCGACGTCGGCGCGATTGATTTGTTCCAGCTTCTCGGTACCGATGAGGTAGAGTTCGTAGGCGTTGAGGTTGCCGGGAGGTTTGCGGTGCGCCGTTATCCGGCCTGCCTCTTGGATCAGGCCGGCGCCGCCGCCAAGCCGGTTGGAGACCTGCTCGGCAATCTCCGTCTGAATCGCAAACAGGTCCCGGTCCGGCCGGTCCCACCGGTTCGACCATAGATGATTACCGGTCTTCGCGTCGATGAACTGAGCCGTAACCCGCACGCGATCGGCTTGGCGTTGAATCGAGCCTTCGACCACAAAGCCCGCGCCGAGCGCTGCACCGACCTCAGTCGGGTTGGCCGGCTTGCCTTCGTAGACTTCCGTCGAGTTATGGGCAATGACCCGGAATTCCGGAAACCGTGCGAGATCGGTAATGATATCCTCTGTGAGCCCGCCGGCCAGACGCTGAACACTTGCTTCACCGCCGATCGCTTGAAACGGCAGCACCGCGACGGATGGCAGGACCGTGTCAGAACGCTTCTCGATGGCGAGACCCATGAAGAGCCAGACTGCGCCTGCCGCCAGCAAGCCCAGCGCCACAGTCGCCGCGGTCCATCTCCACCTTACCGGCGCCGAAGGCGGGTCCGCGGCCACGATCGCCAGCCTGTATCCGCGTTTCGGCACGGCCTTGAGTACTGACTGGCTCTCGTCGTGAAGCGCGCGGCGGATGTCGCGTACGCATTGCACCAGACTGTCGTCGGTTACGAATACGCCTGGCCACACTGCCTGCATCAGCTCATCTTTGGTGACCAGTCGGCCGGCGTTTTCCAAGAGATATTTCAGGAGGTCGAAGGCCTGCGGTCTGAGGGCGATCTCGCGCCCTTCCCGGTCACGCACAAACCCTCCGGCAACATCGACGATGACGCCGTTGATGGCGAATGTCCGGGCAGCCCGGGAATCCATCCTCCGCCTCCCACGGGGGGATTTCCAATTTATTATAGCAGTTTCCTGCAAAGGCTTGAATGGTGACGGAACATCTTTGTTTTCGGCAAATTTTCACCGATCTATCACCAGTTGTTCGTTACATTGGGTGCGGCGACGATCCAATGTCTCAGTCGTTCCGAAGATTTGGAATCGGTTCAATGCTGAGACCCCGTCCCCTGCCGACCGTTGCCGCCATTTTCGTGGGCGGGGCTCTTTGTTCGCCGGGTGTCAGCGCGCACGATGCAGGAACGGGATGGTACTACCCGCCCAGCTGCTGCAACAGCGATGGCGCCCTCGGCGATTGCCAGATGATCCCGGCCAACTCAGTGACGGAAGCGCCGGATGGTTTTGCCGTAGTGCTGTTCCCCGGCGACCACCATCTGGTGACGCGAAAACAGAGCTTCCGGATCCCGTACGGCAGCGAGATCAGGTCGAGCGACGGCAACTATCACATCTGCCTTTACCCGACGCAGGCCACCGTCTTCTGCTTCTTTGCGCCGCCCGGATCAGTGTGACTGCTGCGGGGTCATGACCACGTCGGTGCCAGGATGTCTGCTGCAGCCGGCATTTACAGTGCAGCCGAATTGCCAGTGCCCGGCGCGGTCGCGCCACAAGCGGACCTTCGTGCGATCCGACCTCTTTGG
>NZ_RZSX01000487.1:0-4871 GCF_004023105.1 Mesorhizobium sp. M5C.F.Ca.IN.020.32.2.1
ACTCCGCTGCCTCCAGTTCGCGCGCGCCTGCCGGCGCCAGCGCTTCGGCCAGCAGCGCGTCGAGAAGGCGGCGGCGGGTGCCGGCGGTAGCACTGAGGCTCGCCTCAAGCCGGTCGCAAAGCGCCAACAGCGCATCAACCTTGGCGACGATGCGATGTTGTTCAGCGAGGGGTGGGAGCGGAATTGGAAGGTCTCTCAAAATCCCGAGGTTGAGCCCCTTGTACGCGATCCCACGGAGATTGTTCTGGATATGATCCCAGAAGTACGGGGACAGCATCAGGTAGACCATGAACGGTCCTGGTATTGCGTCAGCAATAGGAACCACGGCGACTTCTCTCGCAACATTGAACCCGCTCAAATCGGGCGGAACGAGTGCCACGCCACCGAGGGTTCCACGAATATTAATGACAACTTCGCCACCCGAAAGGCGCGTCCGGGCATATTCAGCCTCGATCGTTTCACGAACTTTCCGAACGCCTGAAAGGTCGACATAACCTGCACGCACGTCACTACACCTCAGTGTAGGAATGCCGCCGGACTTGGGTTCGTCACCAAGCTTGATCACTCCGTAAGAAATCTCTCGGTTCTCATCGAGAACATTCTGCACTTTCGTCCACACCCAGCCCTTCGGACAATCGAAAGGGGCATCGGCTAAAGTGATATTATCTGACTTGGTTTTCTTTCCGCGGGCCTTTTTAGCGCCAGGATGCAGACTAACAAGCAGTTCCGACGCCGGATTGTCGTTCGGGTCCTGTGGCACGAGCTTTCCGCGCATGGCGAGGTTGAGGATGGTTTGGCGGAGGTGCTTGATCTGGTCGGGGCGCGTTGTCAGCGCTGGCAGCGCGTCAAGGGCGAAGCGGGCGTCGGCCCGGAAGCTTTCGGGACCAGGCGCGTTGAGGCGGGCGAGGCTCGCCGCCGCCAGCCGGTCGCGTGACCTCTCGCGGCTTGCACGCGCCGCCTCCAGCTGGTCGCACAGACCCATCAGTTCATCGACCTTGGCGACGATCCGATTCTGCTCGGCGAGCGGTGGAAGGGGAAAGGGAATTGCGGCGACGATCTTGCCCGAAACTTCCTTGAATGTGGTGCCCGGAGCTTTGGCGTCAATCTCGGGCGCAAATGCCTTCATCGCAGTTGCGATGAAGCGCGAACAATCCGGGACGTAGGGAACGATCGACTTGAATCCCTGGTTGGTCGAAATCGCATTTGCGGCGATAGCGACATAGCCGATCGGTGCCCGGCTGGTGAACAGCACCGTGCCCTTCGGCATTACGGTTGCCGATGAAGCCCGCGATCCCTTTTCTGATAGGTCTCGGGAACCTCGCGAGATGTAGAGGTTTGAATATCCGCCAAGATCGGCAGGCGTAAGCCATGGCACGCCCTCGCCCGGTTCGGTAAAGTTGTCGGAGTCGGCGGCCGATGGCGTTCCACCGCCAACGATTGCGCCAACTGCATCAAGCCTCAGCCATCTCCATGTCACCGGGATCGCGAAAGGCTCGTTGAGGTCGTTGCCGTTATCAAAGTCACGCGGCTTGCGAAGCTCTCCGGCCTTCACCAGCCGCGCCTTCTCCTTCGCGATCCGCTTCAGCAGGTCCGATGCCGATTCTTCGCCCGCCTCCTGCGGCACCAGCTTGCCGCGCACCGCCAGATCGAGAATGAAGCGGCGTAGCCGCACAATTGCGTCGGGCGCGTCGGCAATCTGCTCGTAATGATTCAGCAGGCGTTCCGCATTCATCGGGCCAGCGCCTCGGCGAGGATCGCCTTCAACTGGTCGCGATAAGCCGCCGTCTCGGCTTCGGCGCGGGCGAGGTTCGCCAGCAGCGTTTCGGGGTCGCCGTGGTCATCCGCCACTGTATGCGGATTCTTGATGTCGAGATTAAAGCCGCGCGCCTTCACCTCTTGCGCCGTCACGCGCCACGCCTGCGGCGTTTCCTCGCGGCCCTTGCGCTCCTTGCCGCCCCACCAGTCGATGCAGCCCTGGAAATGCTCCAACCGGATCGGCTTGGTCATAGAATAGGCCTTCTGGCCGTTGGGCACGCGATGCTCGTAGAACCAGATGTCCTTGGTCGGTGCGCCCTTCTCGAAAAACAAAAGGTTGGTGCCGATTGAGGCATAGGGCTTGAACACGGAATTGGGCAAGCGGACGATCGTGTGGAGATTACATTCCTCCATCAGATGCTCCTTCAGTCGTGTCTTCACGCCCTCACCGAACAGCGTGCCATCGGGCAGCACCACCGCGGCGCGACCGTCGGTCTTCAGCAGCCGCACAATAAGCGCGAGGAACAGATCGGCGGTTTCCTTCGTGCGGAAGGTCGGGAAGTTATTCTCGATGCCGTCCTCCTCACGTCCGCCGAAGGGCGGATTGGTGACGACGATATCAACTCGCTCTTCCTTCCTCCACGAAATGAGCGGGCGGGCCAACGTGTTGTCGTGGCGCACAAAGCTTGGGTCCTCGATCTCGTGCAACAACATGTTGGTGACGCAGAGCATGTGCGGAAGCTGCTTTTTCTCCACCGCGCGAAGTGCGCTTTGCATCGCTTCGCGCTGTTTGGGAGTGCGGATGTAGTTCTTCTCCATGTGCCGGATAGCACAGGTAAGAAAACCGCCGGTGCCGCAAGCGGGATCGAACAGAGTATCACCAGGTTTCGGGTCAATACGGTCGACCATGAAGGCGGTGACCGCGCGTGGCGTATAATATTCGCCTGCATTGCCGGCCGATTGCAAGTCGTTGAGCAACTGCTCGTAAAACTCGCCAAAGTGACGCCGCTCATCGAGATTGTTGAAATCGACCTCGTTGATCTTGTTCACCACCTGCCGGATGAGATGGCCGGATTTCATGTAGTTATAGGCATCCTCGAACACATCGCGCACCACGCGGCGCCGGTCGCCGGGCTTTCCAGTGAGCTGCAACCCCTTCAAAGCGGGGAACAGTTCATCATTGATGAAATCAAGCATGGCTTGCCCCGTAACGCCTTCCGGATCCGCCGCCCAGCTGCGCCACTGGAGATTTTCCGGGATCGGCGAGTGGTAGCCATCCTTGGTCAGTTCGAGTTCCTGGTCCTGATCGTCGATGATCTTGAGGAAGAACATCCAGCATAACTGGCTGATGCGCTGTGCATCGCCATCGACACCGACGTCCTGGCGCATGATGTCCTGAATGGATTTGATGGTGGTTCGGACGATCATGGTTTAAGCGGTCTCCTGATAGAGGGCGTCTTGCAATTCGTGGACAGCTTTCTCGAAACCGTCCTTACCGCCGAATGCCTTGATAAGTTGCACGACGCTGCCCATTGCGGTGAAAGGCGTTACCTTCAGCACATTCGCGTCGTCGAGATTGAGCACGCCCTCGTCGCGATATTTTTCAAGCAGTGCGTTAAGGACGGCGCGGGCTCGCGCGTTGTATTTCGTGAAAACATCGCGCTTTTTGACGTTCTCGGCCCGCTCACGGCGTGTCAAAGGTTTCTTATCGAAGGCGACGTGGCAGATCAGATCGAAGGGATCGAGGTTCTTGCCCAGTTCATCCGCAATGGCATCGAGCGCCAGACCCTCGGCTTCCAGTCCGTCAATGATTGCCTGTTTGCGGTCAGCAGATTTCCAGCGCCTGAGGAAATCGTCGAGACTAGCGAAACGCTTCTTCAACGCCGTCTTAGTGAAACCGCGCAAGCTTTCGGTGACGAGCTTGCCGTTCTCGTCGAGATATTCGACGCGCTCGGCGACGATGCGGGCACCGACGCCGTCCACATAAATCTTGCGCGCCTGGTTGCCCGGCGGCAGCGGAAAACCCTGATCAATTATGGTTTCGCCATCGCCCGATTCGTAAGGCGCTTGATTACCTTCACCAAAATCAACGACGGCATCATCGGGCGGCGTAATCGGATCGTCTTCGCTGGGTTCATAAATCTGCACCGGGTCGCCATCGAACTGCGGATCGGCGAAATGAGAGGTCGCGCCGCGAAAGTCGATCAGCGTGAAGTAGAATTTCTTGGTGTCCTCGTGAACGCGGGTGCCACGCCCGACGATCTGCTTGAATTCGGTCATCGAATCCACCGTGCGGTCGAGCACGATCAACCGACAGGTCTGCGCATCAACCCCGGTGGACAAAAGCCGCGAGGTTGTGACGAGAACCGGATATTTCGATTCCGGGTCGAGGAAATTGCCGAGTTGGTCCTGGCCATCCTTGTCGCTACCGGTGATCCGCATGACGTATCGGTGGTTCTCGTCGCAAAGATCCTTATTCTCGTTGATGAGCGCCTGTCGCATACGCGCTGCGTGCTCCTGGTCAACGCAGAACACTATGGTTTTCTGGAAGCGGTCGCCGCTTTCCTTTAGAAATTCGGTGACCTTCTTGGCGGTAAGCAGGGTGCGGTCGTCAAGAACCAGCGTCCGGTCGAAATCCTTGGCGTTATAGATGCGATCCTCCACTTCGTTGCCGTCTCGGTCGAGTTGCCCAAGTTCCGGGCGATAGCCCTCTACGTCGCGATCGATGTGGACCTTGATGACCTTGTAGGGCGCAAGGAAGCCGTCGCTGATGCCTTGGCGCAATGAATAGGTGAAGATTGGCTCGCCGAAATAATCGGCGTTGGAAACGTATTCCGTTTCCTTCGGCGTGGCAGTTAGGCCGATCTGCGTTGCACCGGAAAAGTGGGTGAGGATTTCGCGCCAAGCGGAATCCTCCGCCGCGCTGCCGCGATGGCATTCGTCGATAACGATCAGATCGAAGAAGCCGGGCGAGAACTCCTTGTAGAGCTTCTGGCGCTCCTCCGGCCCAGTGATCGCCTGATAGAGCCCGAGATACACCTCGAAGGCGGTGTCGATGCGCCGCTTTCGGTCGAGTGCCAGCGTCAGATCGACGGTTGTGCCATCCTGCCGTTCGA
>NZ_RZSX01000488.1:0-4853 GCF_004023105.1 Mesorhizobium sp. M5C.F.Ca.IN.020.32.2.1
GCGCTACACAATCCAACCAGGCCGGCGCGGCGCACCAGACCTGAAAGCCAGCCGCGGATCATCGCCGCCTGCTTGCGATCGAAGCGTCTCAACCGCACGGCGCCGCCATAGCGATAGGGCGCTGCCGGGGCGGGCGACGCCCATTGTTGGCTGAAGCCGACGATATCAGCGGTTTGGCCGTCGCCGACGAACAGGGCCGAGATGCTGCGGCCGGGAACAAAGCGCTGGAAATAGCGGCCGCCAGGAGCCTGACTCTGTAATACCGAGGTTTCTCCGGCGGCCCGCCTGATATGCGCGCCGCCGGCGCCGCCCGCGGTCTTGACCACCCAGTTCTCGGGATCGGGCGGTCGGTCCCATCGGAATTGCGGATGCGGAATGCCGAGCTCGGCGCAATCGGCGGCCAGCAATTGCGGGTCCTTGATCCTGCGGATCGCCCCACCGCTATTGCCGGCGAGCGGAAAATAGCGCGCGATCACATCGACGGTCTCCGTCATCCGCTCGAAGCCAGAACCCAGGACGATGGCGACCGGCTGGTCGTCTCCTGCCAATTGCCGAAGCGTCTCGATGATGCGCTCGCCGTCGATGCCGCCCTGCAGGTCGCCCGGCAGCATCGTCGCGCGTTCGGCAAGCGCGACCGTGTCCGTGTCGCAAAAGAAATCGGCGACCAGCGGACGATAGCCGGCGCGGCGCGCAGCGGCAGCCAGCGCCCGGCCTGAAATCGCCGCGATCAATAGAGATCCGGCGTTATTTGGCGATCTCGCGGGCAAGGGAAAATGCTTCCTGGAAATCGAGCGTGATGGTTTTTTCGGCTTCGATCATTCTTTTGAAGAGGCCGAATTCGACCTTGTATTTCACGTTGCCGATGGCAAGCGGACCAATGCCGACAGCTTTTGCCGCTTCGAGGGGATCGCCATTGGCATTGACGGCCACGCCTTCGATGCCGGCCGGCGGGACCGCGTTGACGTCGGCGGCAATGAGCAGGCCGTCGCCTTTCAACTGCGCTTTCGAGACCACCTGGACGCCGGCCTTGGCGCACGCCAAGATCACCTCGCTCGCCTCGACCAGCTTCGTTTTGCGGGCGTCGCTCGATCCGTCAGCCGCATCTACGGCGATGTTGAATCGATTTTTTATCTCGGCCGCGATCTGCTTGACCCTTTCGATGCCGTCATGCCCGACAAGCGTCACCCCCGCGCCTTCCCTGGCGGCGATGACGGCAGTGCAGAAGCCGACGACGCCGGTGGCGCCGAAAACAGCGATCCTCGTGTCCCTCAGTCCGCGCTCGAATTTCTTCTCCAGCGCTTTTTCGACCTTGGCCACCATCGCCGCGGCCGTGGTGAATGAGCCGGCCGGATCGGCGAATACCGAAACCTGGAAAGGCGGCACCATCGCTCTTCGCGCTGCGTCGAACATGTCGAGCGCCAGCGAGGCGTCCTTGCCGGCGATGAAGATGCCGGTATCGACGCCCGCATCGGGCGGGCGCGAAAAGATCGCGTCCTGCACGAGGCCTGTCACCTCTCCCAGGCTTACACCGACATAGGGGATGACGGCGTCGAAGCCTGCGTCGAGCGCCATGTTCACGTCGAAAGGGCTCATATGCTTCAACGGCGTCAGCATGTGCAGGATATGTTTACGGGCCATTTCTCGCCTTTCTGCTTGAAAGTGATCGCGTTGCCGAGCCGTCAGCTGCCGACGAGATCAAGTTTGGTCGAACTGATCTTCGCGCCGGAATTCCTGCCCTTGACGATCTTGATCTCGATGCTGTCTTCAACTGTCTGCTGAACCGCGCTGACGAAGCTGACTGCGGCGTCTTGCGATGGGGCGAAGGCAAATCCTGTTGGTCCCCACGAGCTTTGGCCGATGCCGACGGCGCCTGCTTCATTGAGACCGTGGGCCACCCTCTCGACCCGCTTGGAGGTGAACACGCCGCCTTGCGCCGGGGCAAAATGGGTGCCGATCAGCATTTGGATCGCGGCGACGGCGGCGCCGAAGGCTGGAAGGTCGTGCTCGATCAAAGCCGGCATAATGCCCATCAGCACCCGCCGGCAGATCTCGCCGCTGGCGGACGCCGGGAAGGGTGGCAGCGAACGAAACGCCGCGATCTCGGCATCGCCATGCAGTCCATGGCCGCCGTGGTCGAGGATCATGATGACGCGCCACTCTTCCGGAAACGGCAGGCGCGCCACGACCGGCGGCGGCCTGCCGCTGTCGTCCTTGCCGGCGTCGACAATGACACCACCGCGTTCGAAACTGCCGATGCCGATGCCGGATCGGCCGCCGCGCTCGAGCAGGGTCGCGTCGCCGCCGATATCGAGAGGTAATTTGTGGAGCGTGCGCAGCGCCGAGGCGACGGCAAGGGCGATCTGCGTGCCGGAGCCCAGGCCGGCATGGCTCGGGATCGACTGTTCGACCACCAGCCGGTGCTGGCCGCGAATGCCGAGATGGCTGCAGAGCGTCGACAAATGCTCGCCGGCGCGACGGCTTTCGGTGCCTTCGACGATGGTCTCGCTGGACCGCGACAGGGTGACGATGGTTTCGGGTTCGCTTAATGGTAGCCCGACGCTGCCAAAGCGGCGGCCGGTATCGCCATTGAGATCGAGGAAGCCGAGGTGCAGGCGGGCGGGCACTCGTATGGTAACAGAATTCGACATCTACCCCCCGATGGGTGCATCATAGACGCATCATGGAAGTTTAGGTGCCCGTCACCATGATAGCTGTTTTCGTCGAAGGGGCAAGCCGGAGAGAGTGCATTCGTTTTATCTGTTTTGGCCCCGGCATGACAGACCGGGCAGTTCGCGGAGATCGAGATGAGCGAGACAGCTAAGGAGAAGGTCTATTCGGAAGCCGAGATTGCTGACCGGCTCGAGAAGGAGCTGCCGAAATGGCGCTACGAGAACGGCTGGATCCGGCGCAAGTACAAGACCCACAGCTGGAAATCGACACTTATGGTCATCAACACGGTCGGCCATCTCGCCGAGGCGGCGTGGCACCATCCCGACATCACCGCCTCCTATGCCTGGGTCGAGGTGCGCCTGATGAACCACGCAGCGAAGGGGATCACCGATAAAGACTTCGAATTGGCCAAAAAGATCGAGGAGGTCGTCCAGTGGCAGCCGGCCAAGGAAGGCGGCGCGCTGGACGGCACTCCGCCGACGGATCAGCGCTTCGCTTACATCAAATATGATTAAGCGCGATCGGAATTTGTTGATAGCGTATGAAAACATTCGCTAATCTGCTGGCAGGCGGGGTTCACGGCCAATCCAGTTTCGTTTAGGATCGGGCCGGCACCAGAAAGTAGCGTAGTGGATGGCGGTTGCTTGGATCGGCAACCGGGAAACGCTGGTCGAGCGCGCGGCTGCACATGCCGCCGCGCTGTTGGGGTCGAGCCGGTGCCCGGTTTTCAGCTTGGATACGGATATACACGGCACCAGGGCGGCGATCGCGCTGGCTGAGCGGGTTGGCGCGGCATACGATCATGCCGCCGATGGCGCGGCACTTTCGCGGGAGACCGCGGTTTTTACCGACAAGGGCGCGATGACCGTCGCGCCCGGCGAGACGCGCCGGCGCGCCGATGTCGTGGTGATTGTGGGCGAACTCCCGCAAATCCATCATGAATTTGTCGGCGAGCTTGCTGAGACGGTTCCCGATCTCTCGGCCAAGAATCAACGCGAAATCTTTCTGGTCGGATCGAAAGGGGCGTCAGCTCCGCCGCTGAACAACGGGCGGACGGCGACGCTCCTTTCCTGCGGCGAGGCAAGCCTCGGCGCGACGCTGGCGGCGCTGAGGGCGCAGTGCAGGGGGCGTCGGACATCGCAACCGGTCTCGAATTTCGACGATTTCGCCAAAGCCCTGGAGGCTGCGCATTTTCCCGTCTTCCTGTTTTCAGGCGACGCAACCGAAGGGCTGGCGCTGGAGATGCTGCAAGGACTGATCGCCGATCTCAACCGCAAGTCACGCGCATCCGGCCTTCATCTGCCGGCGAACGAAAACGGCTGGGGAAGCGCGCTCGCCTCGACCTGGATGACGGGTTTTCCGTTGCGCACCGGCTTTGCGCGCGGCTTCCCGGAATTAGACCCCTGGCGTTACGATGTCGCGCGCATGATCGCTGTCGGCGAAGCCGACCTGCACCTGCGGATCTCTTCCTCAATTGTCCAGCCGCAGAAGAAAAAGAACCGCATGGCGCTGATTGTGCTGGCGAAAACGCAGGAGCCGATCGCGGGTGCTGCAGTCACCATCGCCATTGGCGAAGCGGGCGTCGATCACGAGGCGGTGGTCTATTCCAGCCGCACCGGTTCGCTAAGGTCGGTCGATGCGCGAGCGGCGTCGGAACTGCCCTCCGCTGCAACTGTTATCCGCCTGGTCGCCAGTCATGTCTCCGCCGAGGCCGCGTTGCCATGCTGACGAAAATCTCGGGCGGCGACATCATCGATCCGGTCAACGGCCGTCTCGGCAAGGGCGACCTCTGGATCAGGGACGACAAGATCGTTGCGGCGCCGGCGGGGGGCGCTGCTGACCGGACCATCGACGCTGCCGGCTGCATCGTGATGGCGGGCGCCATCGACATCCATTCCCACATCGGCGGCGGCAACGTGAATACGGCACGGCTGCTGTTGCCCGAGCAGCATGCCGCGCATCAGGCGCGGCCGGCGACGACGCCGCTCTCCAACGCGGGCTGGTCGACCTTCCAGACCGGCTGCCTCTACGCCAAAATGGGTTTCACGACGGTTGTCGAGCCGGCGATGTCGCCGGGAGCCGCACTTCACACCCACCTCGAACTGGCCGACATCCCGATCATCGACAAGGCGACGCTCGCCATTCTCGGCAACGACGATTTCCTGCTGTCGATGATCCGCGAC
>NZ_RZSX01000489.1:0-4850 GCF_004023105.1 Mesorhizobium sp. M5C.F.Ca.IN.020.32.2.1
GCCGACGAAGCCGAGCGCCAGGACAAGGGCGAGACGCTTACCACAGCCGAAGCTATCTATGGCGACGACATCAACGACAATGCGCGCCCGGACAACTTCTTCGATCCCAATGCCGAGTTCGAAGGCGGCGAAGACAACGGCTGATTGCACGTCACAAGGCGTCAGAGCGGCGCTTCAAAACGTTTCGTCGGCTTCCAGTCATTTCTGGACCAATGCCCGGGCCCCTCGCCTGGGCATTTTTGTGCCAAAAGGAACTTTTCGAACCCCTATATGTTGAGGCAGACTACAGCGCCGCGCGTCCTTTGGACGCGCAAATGAAGCTGTAGAACTTCGGTTTGGCGCATGATCCTTTCCGAAAATCGAATCCGATTTTCGGGATCGTGCGCGAGACAGCGTGTCTGGCCAAGAGGGGATATTGGTCATGAATATTCTGCTGAAACGCATTCTCGACCGCCTGGTGCGCACCGGCAACCTCAAAGTCACCGGACCGAAAGGCCTCTCGGTGATTTTCGGCGATGGCACTGGCGATCCGGTGCACATGCACATCAAGACCGCGCATGCCGAGCGCGCCATCACCTTCGATCCGATGCTGGCGGTGCCGGAGGCCTACATGGACGGCGAACTCGACATACTCGAGGGTGGCGTGCTGGGGGTGATGCGTATCGCTTTCCAGAACATGGGTAGCGGCGGCATCGATGCCACCTGGTCGAAGGCAATCGAGGGCCTGCGCCACGCCTTCCGCCGCCTGCAGCAGATCAACACGGCGGCGCGCGCGCGCCGCAACGTGCAGCGCCACTATGATCTATCGGGCGAGCTCTACCGGCTCTTCCTCGACGAGGACATGCAGTATTCCTGCGCCTATTTCGAGCAGCCGGACATGACGCTCGATGAGGCGCAGGCCGCCAAGAAGCGCCACATCGCCGCCAAGCTCAGGCTGAAGGCCGGTCAGACGGTGCTCGACATCGGCTCCGGCTGGGGCGGGCTTGGCCTCTATCTCGCCAAGGCCTTCGACGTAGACGTGCAAGGTGTGACGTTGTCGACCGAGCAGCATGGCGTCGCCACCGACCGCGCCCATGCGCAAGGCCTGGAAAACCGCGTGCATTTCGAATTGAGGGATTACCGCGAGCTCAACGAGCGCTTCGACCGCATCGTCTCGGTCGGCATGTTCGAGCATGTCGGCGTCAATCACTACCGCACCTTTTTCGACAAATCGGCGACACTCTTGAAGCCGGACGGCGTCATGCTGCTGCACACGATCGGCCGCTCCGGCGTGCCGTGGGCAACCAGCGCCTTCATTCGCAAATACATCTTCCCGGGCGGCTATATCCCCTCGCTCTCGGAAGTGATGCCGGCGATCGAAAAGTCGGGCCTCATCGTCACCGACATCGAAATCCTGCGGCTGCATTATGCCGACACGCTGAAGCACTGGGGCGAGCGCTTCGCCGCCAACCGCGACAAGGCCAAGACGATTTACGACGAGCGTTTCTGCCGCATGTGGGAGTTCTACCTAGCTGCCTCGGAAGCCGCCTTCCGCTGGCAGGATCTGGTGATCTTCCAAATCCAGATCGCCAAGAAGAACGACACGCTGCCGATGTCTCGCGACTATATGGCCAAATGCGAGAAGGCGCTGGAGATGCGTGACATGGGACATCGCCCAAAAGCCGCTACCGTCAAGCCCGCGCGGCGGCGCAAGGTAGCGGATACAGAATAGACTGCCGGCGATCGCCCATTGCGGCTTGCCTTTGCCGGCCCGCACGCTGAAAAAGGTCTCGTCGTCGCCGCGAGACCTTTTTTCATGACCTATCTCATCTACATCGTTGCTGCCCTTGCCGAGATCGCCGGCTGCTTTTCGATCTGGGCGTGGTGGCGGCTGGAAAAGTCGCCGTTGTGGCTGGCGCCAGGCCTGGCCTCGCTCGCATTGTTCGGCTTCCTGCTGGCGCTGGTAGACGTCAGCGCGGCGGGTCGCGCCTATGCCGCCTATGGCGGCATTTACATCGCTGCCTCGGTCGGATGGCTGTGGCTGGTGGAAGGCGTGCGCCCCGACCGCTGGGACCTTGCCGGTTCCGCGCTCTGCATCCTTGGCGCCTCGGTCATCCTGCTCGCGCCTCGGGGGGCGTGAGCTATGGAACTGCCTATCCCACTTCGACAGGGCGTCGAGCGCCTGCTCGAAAAAGTACCGCTGCCGACGCTGAAGCAAGCGGCAAAAACGCTGTCGGACCGCTACCGCGCCGAACTGCGCGACGGCCGTCTGCACATGGCCGAGCAGATGGCGGTCAAGGCCTATCTGGCGACGCGGCTGCCGGCGACCTATGCCGCCGTCCGTGCCGGCCTCGATGCGCTCAGCGAGGCAAGACCCGATTATGCTCCGAAAACCCTGCTCGATATAGGCGCCGGCCCTGGTACGGTGCTTTGGGCCGCGCTCGATATCTGGCCCGACCTCCAGCAGGCGGTGCTCATCGAGGCGAGCGCCGCGGTGCGCCGGGTCGGCGAGGCGCTTGCCACTGAGGCGATGACGGCCAGGGTCGCCTGGCTGGCCGGCGATGTCACCCTCGATCTCGCCGATCTCAAGCCGGCCGAGCTGGTCACCTGCGCCTATGTGCTGGACGAGATCGGACCGGCGTCACTGCCAAAACTCATCGACCGGCTCTGGCACCTGACCGACAACACGCTGCTGGTCGTCGAGCCGGGCACGCCGGCCGGATGGCAGCGCATCGTTGCCGTGCGCCGGCAGCTGATCGAGGCGGGCGCGCATGTGCTTGCGCCTTGCCCGCATGAGGCTCCCTGCCCGCTCGTGCCGCCCGACTGGTGCCATTTTTCGCGCCGTGTCGCGCGTTCGCGCCTGCACCGGCTGGCTAAAGATGCCGACGTGCCATGGGAGGACGAGAAATTCATCTACATCGCCGCCTCCCGCCAAGCTGTTGCCCCACCGCAGGCACGTGTGATCGCACCGCCGAAATCGGGCTCCGGCAAGGTCCTGCTGAACCTTTGCCAAAAGGACGGCAGTGCCGACGAGAAACTGTTCACCAAGCGCCACGGTGAACTGTTCAAGGCGGCGCGGCGGCTGGACTGGGGTGATTCCGTCTAGCGACTTCGGCCCGCGTCCACCACACACTTGATTTTGTTCTTCATTTGTTCTAGCTATCGCGCAGAATCACGACCTTACCGAGTCAACCGGAATCGGAGCACGGGAATTCCGTCCTGTGGACGGTTTATCGTTCCTGTGAACAGTGGGCATCAAAGCCGGTTGGACAGGGACTGTTGCAGATAAGTCAGCACTGATTTTTCCCATTCTGATATCGAGGAGCCGGGATCGAAATCGGGGACATCATGGCAGAGGCAGCACGAAAATTCGGCGTGGCGGAAACACCGCTCTATCGCGAGGCACCGAACAACATCGAAGCCGAGCAGGCGCTGCTCGGCGCCATCCTCGTCAATAACGATGCTTTCTACCGCGTCTCGGATTTCCTGAAATCCGGCCATTTTTACGAGCCGCTGCATAGAAAAATCTTCGAAGTCGCCGCCGAACTCATCCGTATGGGCAAGATTGCGACACCGATCACGCTGAAGACCTTCCTACCTGCCGACGAGAAGGTCGGCGACATGACGGTTGCGCAATATGTCGTGCGGCTTGCCGTCGAGGCGGTCACCGTGGTTAACGCCGCCGACTACGGCCGCGCCATCTACGATCTCGCCACGCGACGCGCACTGATCACCGTCGGCGAGGACATGGTGAACATCGCCTACGATGCGCCGGTCGACATGTCGCCGTCCGAGCAGATCGAGGATGCCGAACGGCGCCTGTTCGAACTGGCCGAGACCGGCCGCTACGATGGCGGCTTCGAGAGCTTCACCGATGCGGTCAAAACCGCCGTCGACATGGCCAATGCCGCCTATATGCGCGACGGGCATTTGTCGGGCGTCGCCACGGGCCTGCGCGATCTCGACCGCCGCATGGGCGGCCTGCAGCCCTCCGATCTGATCATCATCGCCGGCCGCCCCGGCATGGGCAAGACCTCGCTTGCCACCAACATGGCCTTCAACATCGCCGAAGCCTATGTGCCGGCGCAACAGGCCGACGGCTCGTTCAAGGCGGCAAATGGCGGCGTGGTCGGCTTTTTCTCGCTCGAAATGTCATCGGAACAGCTCGCTACCCGCATCATTTCCGAGCAGACCGAAATCCCGTCGTCAAAAATTCGCCGCGGCGAGATCAGCGAGATGGACTTCGAAAAGCTGGTCGCATGCTCGCAGACCATGCAGAAGATCCCGCTGTTCATCGACCAGACCGGCGGCATCTCGATCGCCCAGCTATCAGCGCGGGCGCGGCGGCTGAAACGCCAGCGCGGCCTCGACGTCATCGTCATCGACTATATCCAGCTGATGCAGGGATCGAGCGCCAAATCCTCACAGAACCGTGTGCAGGAGATCACCGAAATCACCACCGGCCTGAAGGCGCTGGCCAAAGAGCTTGCCGTGCCGATCATCGCGCTGTCGCAGCTGTCGCGCCAAGTCGAAAGCCGTGACGACAAGCGCCCTCAGCTTTCGGATCTGCGCGAATCCGGTTCGATCGAGCAGGACGCCGACGTGGTGATGTTCGTCTACCGCGAGGAATACTATCTGAAGAACCGCGAGCCGAAGCCCGGCACCGACGAATACATCAAATGGGAAAACGAGATGAACGAGATGCGCGGCAAGGCCGAGGTCATCGTCGCCAAGCAGCGTCATGGGCCGACCGGATCAGTCAGCCTCGCTTTCCAGGGCGAGTTCACCCGCTTCTCCGACCTCGCCGAGGAGCATCATATTGCGGAGAGGTTTGAGTAGTTTTTGACTTACCGCCGCGCTCCGTCACACCC
>NZ_RZSX01000048.1:0-14490 GCF_004023105.1 Mesorhizobium sp. M5C.F.Ca.IN.020.32.2.1
ACCCCAGTCCACATCCTGCTCGGGCTCCCAGACGTCGGCGCGGCCGCCGGCAAAGCCGAACGTCTTGAAGCCCATCGATTCCAGCGCGACATTGCCGGTGAGGATCAACAGGTCGGCCCAGGAAATTTTCCTGCCGTATTTCTGCTTGACCGGCCACAAGAGCCGCCGTGCCTTGTCGAGATTGGCGTTGTCCGGCCAGCTGTTGAGCGGCGCGAAACGCTGCTGGCCGGCGCCGGCGCCGCCACGGCCGTCGCCTATGCGATAAGTGCCGGCGCTGTGCCAGGCCATGCGGATGAAGAGCGGGCCGTAATGGCCGAAATCGGCCGGCCACCAATCCTGCGAATCGGTCATCACCTGGTGCAGGTCCTTGATGACCGCATCGAGATCGAGGCTGTTGAACTCCTTGGCGTAGTCGAAGTCCTCGCCCATCGGGTCCGAGAGGCTCGACTGCTGGTGGAGAACGGCAAGGTCAAGCTGGTTTGGCCACCAGTCACGGTTGGTCCTGCCGGCCGCCCCATGCGCGACCGGGCATTTGCCGGCGCTGTTGTCATCGGTCTTTGCGTCCATCGTTCTCTCCGATTCGTTGATTTTTGTTGATTTTCCGGGCGGGACTTGAGCCACGCCATTCTGGAATGGTTCCAGACTAGGCCGCATTGCCGATAAAAACAAATTGCCTTTAATGTTTGTTGCGATAGGCTTTCCTTATGATAGGCCTCACCGTCCGGCAGATGCAATATTTCGAGGCGCTGGCACAGACGCTGCATTTCGGCCGCGCGGCGAAGCTGGCCGGGGTCAGCCAGCCGGCGCTGTCGTCGCAGATCGCCGAGATGGAACTGCGGCTGAACTGCCGGTTGTTCGAGCGCGGCGGCAAATCGGTGCGGATGACCGACGAGGCACTGGCCATGCTGCCGCGGATCGAGCGCATTCTTGCCGACATCCGCGAGATCGAAACCACGGCCCGGCGCGGCCGCCCCGCCATGGAAGGGCGCTTCCGGCTCGGCATCATCCCGACAGTGGCGCCCTATCTCCTGCCGCATGTGTTGCCGGAGCTGAAACGGCATTTTCCGGCCTTGCAGCTCGAATTGCGCGAAGCGATGACCGCGTCGCTGGTCGAGGACACCGCCCTGGGAAAGCTCGACGCCTTCATTGCGGCGCTCCCCCTCGATCAGCCTGGGCTGATCACCGAGCCGCTTTTCTCCGACCGGTTCTTCCTTGCCGTGCCGGCCGGCGACCCCGCCTTCGCCTCGCCGCCGGTGCCGCCGGAAAGCCCGGCCTTGGAAAAGCTGATGCTGCTGGAGGAAGGCCACTGCCTGCGCGAACAGGCGCTTGCCGTCTGCGGCAGCGTGCGGCCGGTGGCAATGGCGAGCTATGGCGCAACCAGCCTGACGACGCTGCTGCAGATGGTGGCGCACGGGCTCGGCGTCACACTGATCCCGGAAATGGCCGCAGGGCCGGCCAGCGCCATGCGCGATTTGAAGATCGTGCCGTTCCAGGAACCGATGCCGCAGCGCACGATCTGCCTCGCCTGGCGGCGCAACAAGGTCCGGCACGACGAATGTCTCGAACTGGTCAAGATTATCCGCGGGCTGGATCAGGCGATGCTGGCGGCGTGAGGTAGAGGATCAGAGGGTCCGATTGACCTCAATCTCGTTTCCAAGCTGCGAGCAGGGGCCCATGCTTCCATAAACAGGGTCCTTTCGCGGACGGTCAACACTGGGGATCGTTACGACCGCCTTGGCAGCCTGCGCAGCAGTCCTACATTCGTTATGGGAACGAGATGGAGGATACGCGCCGACTACTAAAGTCGGATGCGGAAACACAGTGGCGCTTGTGCCGGACCAGATGCCCGAGGTCCGATGTCACCGGCAGCGAAATTGGTTGCGTGGAGGCCGAGTTTGCATATTCTGGTTGTGGCAGAAGAGTTTACAACAGTGGGAGGAGTAAATGTCCGACAAGAAAATCTCGCGTCGCGGGTTCCTGGAAAAGTCCACCGCCATCACCGCCGGTGCGGCTGCAGCGACGACGCTCTCGGCCCCGGCGGTACTGGCGCAGGCGCCGGTGACCATCAAGATGCAGACCTCCTGGCCTGCGTCGGACATCTGGATGGATTTCGCGCGGCTATACATAGAGCGCGTCGAAAAGATGTCGGGCGGCCGGCTGAAGTTCGAGCTCCTGCCCGCGGGTGCGGTCGTGGGCGCGTTCCAGGTGCTGGATGGCGTCAATGACGGCGTCATCGACGCGGCGCATACCGTCCCCGTCTACTGGTACGGCAAGCACAAGGCCGCGTCGCTTTTCGGAACTGGCCCTGTGTTTGGCGGCAGCGCCACCACCATGCTCGCCTGGTTCCACCAGGGCGGCGGCAAGGATCTCTACCGCGAGCTGACGCAGGACATCATGGGCCTCAACGTGGTCGGCTTCTATGGCTTCCCGATGCCGGCGCAGCCGTTCGGCTGGTTCAAGAATCCTGTCACGACCACCGCCGAACTGCAGGGATTCAAGTATCGGACGGTGGGTCTTGCCGCCGATCTCATGCAGAACCTTGGCCTCAGCGTGGCGCAGCTGCCCGGCGGTGAAATCGTGCCGGCCATGGAGCGCGGGGTTATCGACGCCTTCGAATTCAACAATCCGTCATCCGACCTTCGCTTCGGTTCGCAGGACGTCGCCAAGAACTACATCTTGTCGTCCTACCATCAGGCGAGCGAGTCGTTCGAATTCCTGTTCAACAAGGACGTATTCGACGACCTCGACGACGATTTGAAGGCCATTCTCGAATATGGCGTGGAGGCGGCCAGCACCGCGACCACCGCAGTCGCCCTCGACAACTATTCGGCCGACCTGCAGAAACTGCAGACCGAGCACGGCGTCACCGTGCACCGCACCTCCAAGGAGATTCTCGACGCACAACTCCAGGCTTGGGACAAGATCATCCCGACGCTGGAGGCGGACGAGTTCATGAAGCGGGTGCTCGATAGCCAGCGCCAATGGGTCGAACGCGTTGTCTACTACGAGCTTATGAATTCAGCCGACCTGACACTGGCATACGAACATTACTTCCCAGGCAAGCTGAAGGTCTAATTCGCGCCTCCGCTTGGGCAAATCCGGCGGTCTTCCCGACAGCCGGATGTATCTGACGGAACCCGAGACATGCTCCGCTACATCGCATTCGCCGATGAACTTTCGGCATGGTTTGGAAAGGTGTTCGCGTGGAGCGTCGTCATCATGACGCTCGGCGTGAGCTATGAAGTTGTCGTGCGATACCTGTTCAGTGCGCCGACCGCGTGGGCATTCGACCTCAGCTACATGCTCTACGGCACCATGTTCATGATGGCTGGCGCTTACACCTTGTCGCGAGACGGGCATGTGCGCGGCGATTTCGTCTACCGTCTGTGGAGGCCGCGCGTGCAAGCGGCGGTCGAACTTGTCCTGTACTTCATCTTCTTCTTCCCAGGCGTGACGGCGTTGGTTCTGGCCGGATGGAAGTATGCCGCACGCAGCCTCCGCTATCTCGAGGTAAGCTCGAACAGTCCGGCCGGGATTCCGATCTTCCAGTTCAAGGCCGTCATCGTGGCGGCAGGCATCCTGCTCTTCGTTCAGGGGATTGCTCAGGTGTTCCGCTGCGTCGTCTGTCTGCGAACCGGAACATGGCCGCGCGCAGCTGAAGACGTGGAAGAGACCGAGAAGGTGCTGATGGAAGCCAAGACGCTCGATGTTCTGCATCACGGTTCGGAAGCAGTCGACCTCCCATTCCTTCACCCCGACAATCGCCCCGAACGCGACGGAGAAGACAGATGAGCGATCCTCAGGTCGCCGTTGCGATGCTGCTCATTCTACTTCTGGCGATCTTCCTTGGCTTCCCGGTTGCGTTCACGTTGATGGCGCTCGGGGTCGCCTTTGGCTACTACGCTTATTTAAATCCGGGACGCATGTGGCGCGCCTACGAACGGGCGGTTGAGGATGGTGCCGACGGCTGGACGCTTACGGAACATTGGATCGGCGGCTTCTTCAACAACCGCATTTTCGATCTGTTCGTGAATCAGACTTATTCAGTAATCTCGAACGATGTGCTGACCGCTATCCCGCTGTTCCTGTTCATGGGCTACATCGTCGAACGGGCCAATATCATCGAGCGCCTTTTCGGCACTCTCTATATCGCCACCCGGCACATTCCCGGCTCCATGGCGGTCGCCGCCCTCATCACCTGCACCCTTTTCGCAACGGCCACAGGCATCGTCGGCGCGGTCGTGACACTCATGGGCCTGCTGGCGTTTCCCGCCATGCTGAAGGCGCGTTACGACATCAGATATGCCTCGGGAGTGATCTGCGCGGGCGGAACCCTCGGTATCCTCATTCCGCCATCCATTCTGCTCATCGTCTATGGCGCGACGGCGGGTGTGTCGGTGGTTCGTATGTATGCGGCAGCCCTGCTTCCAGGACTGCTGCTTGCCGGCCTCTATCTGATCTATGTGGTGGCGAAGGCGGTGCTGCAGCCGCAGGTGGCGCCGAAGCCGACCCGAGACGAGGTAGGCCACTATTCGGTCCTGCAAATCAGCTGGATGCTGCTGACTTCCTTCGTCCCTCTGGCTGTCCTGATCCTCGCGGTGCTCGGCGCTATTCTCTTCGGCCTCGCCACGCCTTCGGAGGCTGCCGCTATCGGCGCGCTCGGCGGCGTGGTGCTGGCCGCCGCCTACCGCGCCCTGACGTGGCAACGCCTGAAGGAGTCGGTCTATCTGACGGCGCGCACGACCGCGATGGTGTGCTGGCTGTTCGTCGGCTCCGCCACCTTCGCCTCGGTCTTTGCCTATCTGGGAGGCCAGCAACTGATCAGCGATTTCGTCACCGGCCTCGACATGTCGCCGCTGATGTTTCTGATCGTCGCCCAGATCATCATCTTCATCCTGGGCTGGCCGCTGGAATGGACCGAGATTATCGTTATCTTCATTCCGATCTTCCTGCCGCTGTTGGCGCATTTCGAGATCGATCCGCTGTTTTTCGGCGTGCTCGTCGCGGTCAACCTTCAGACGGCCTTTCTGTCGCCGCCCATGGCGATGTCGGCCTACTACCTCAAGGGCATTTCGCCGCCGCATGTTCAGCTTTCGGATATTTTCCGCGGAATGATGCCCTACATGCTGATCGTTATCCTGTGCATGGTCATCATCTACATTTTCCCGCAGATCGTGTACGGGCTGCCCAACCTGATCTACGGAGGCTGAGACGGGGATGCCGCGGCGAGTGGAGCACAATAGATGAACTTGAGCCGCTTCCTGGCCGTCTTGGCGTTTGTTGTCTTTCTGGCGTTTTTCGGCATCGTAATCCGGTTCGTCCCGCATCCCGATCTAGGCGTTGCGGTCGGCATCGGCGTCCTCCTTGCGGGCTACGACCTATGGAGCCAGCTAAGGTCTCGCGCGAGGTAATAGCTGGATTGGGGGCGGTCGCGGGGAAGCTGCATGGCTGCAGCGTCGATGCGGGCGAAGGCCGAACCGTCCGCTCAGCGTGAGAACATCAACTTCAATCAAATCCTCGTGAGTTGCGCCGAACGCCCGGAACCGCCGACGCGTGCCCGGCATTGGTTTTGCGGATGAGTCTGCGTCCAGAACAAGGAGCAGTGTTATGGCTTACCGTGATTACATCCACACGCCGGTGACGCCGCGCGACATCCGATGGGGACTCCAGCAGGGTGCCGTTGCGGGCATTGTCGCAGGCCTCGTCTTTGCGGCGCTTGAAATGACGGCGAGTGCGTTCATGATGGGGGCGGAAGCGTTTTTCACGCCCCTGCGCATGATCGGCGCCATTGCGCTTGGACCGGAAGCTCTCGATCCCGGCTACCCGCTCTTGACGGCCAGCATCGCTGGCGTGATCGTGCATTTGATCCTGGCCATCGTCTATGGGATCGTGTTTGGGGAGATTGCCGCAATGCTGCGAGGGCGAGCAGCCTTCATTGGTCTCGGCAGCATCTTTGGCCTCGCCTTGTGGCTCATCAATTTCTATGTGATCGCGCCGATCGCGTTCCCCTGGTTTCTGCAAGCAAGCCCGGTCGTACAGTTCATTGCCCACACATTCTTCTTCGGTACCGTCCTCGGCTGGTTCCTGTGGAAATCGCACGAGAGAAGCGGGCTCGAAGGACCGGCGGTTTAGCCTTTGCCCACACCGACCTGGCGCCGTCAGATTGAAGCGGAACGACGCCGGAGATCACCGGCGCTTCTGCTGGCATTGGGGGCGCTATTGTGCTGCGCCTCGCGCGGGAGGGTGCGAAGGTCGCTTTGATCGCCCGCGACAAGCCCGCTCTGAGCCAGCTGACAGTGGAAATCGAAGGTGAGGGCGGCGAGGCTCTCGCCATAGCCGCCGATGTTTCCGACGCCCAAGTATTCGCAGCCGCCGACGAGATCGAGTCAGCACTGGGGCCGATCGACGGCAACCGCTCAATGTCATGTCCAACGATCTGGCGTAGAAAAGCGGACGGCTGGCTGCCCTACAACGATCAGGTTTTCGACTATCTCAAGCGGCAGCTCGACAAGATCGACCCCTCTTACCGCGACTGACGGCCCCCCAATCGACGAGCATGGAGAGCTAAAGTGACGAAAGTTGAGGTATTGTTCTTCGACGTCCTGGGGACCGTTGTCGATTGGCGCGGCAGCATAGCGGCGGAGGCAAGTTCTTTTCTGAAGCGCCACGATGCTTTGCATATCGACGCTAGTGCTTTTGCCGATGCTTGGGTCGGACGCTATGACGCATCGGTTGAAGCCGTTCGCTGCGGTCGGCGGCCCTTTGTCCCGCTCGATCTGCTCAACATGGAGAACCTGGAAGCCTGTCTGAAAGGATACGGGTTGATGCCATCGGCTGTACCGAGCGCCGAACTGGAAAATCTCAATCTGGCCTGGCACCGCCTCAAGCCGTGGCCCGACTCGGTGGAGGGTCTTTTCAGATTGAAGGAACGCTTTATCGTCGCACCGCTGTCCGATGGGAACACCCGACTTCTGGTTGACATGGCAAAACATGCCGGGCTGCCATGGGATACGATCCTCGGCGCTGATGTCTCCGAGGCCTATAAGCCGATGCCACAGGTGTATCTTCGTGCCTGCGAGCTGCTGGGCGTGGAGCCGGACAGGGCGATGCTGGTTGCCGCCCACGAGGACGACCTGGACGCGGCGCGTCGATGCGGATTGAAGACGGCGTATGTCGTTCGCGCAAATGCGCATGACCCGTCGAAGGCTGCCGTTGCCAAGCCGCGCGACGGTTGGGAATACATGGCAAATGACTTGATCGAACTCGCTGCAGTTCTGAAGTAGGGTGCGAGGGCCGCTCCCGGCAGCCGGCAACAAAAAGGCCGCGTTGTCCGCAAAGAGTCAGCACCAGCGTGCCGTACGGCTCGCCTACACGCCGAGCCACCGCCTCGGCATGGTCGAGCACCACGAAAATGGTGATGAACATAATCGCACTCGAAAGCGCTCCGATAAGGATCCTGACGCTCAGCGAACCTTCGTCTACCGACAGCCCGCTGGCTCCGACTGCGACAGCCATTACCAGGGAAATGAAGGTGCGGAGCGGTCGAGTTGCCCGTATTGCAGAGCAAGCCAATGACATCGCCGACTTTCATCCGATCGCCCAGCTTGAAGCGAAGGCTGCCGCGCTGCGCAAGCTGGTGGCTGGACGGCCGCACTTGGGTGGCGAGCGGACAAGCTCTGGCAGCAATTGGCCGCAAATCGCGATGGAGCATCAACCGCGCCGCGCCGCCTCGATCGCGGCGACGTCGATTTTCACCATGGTCATCATGGCATCAAACGCGCGCTTTGCCTCGTCGCCGCCAGCCGCCATCGCGTCAGTCAGCACGCGCGGCGTGATTTGCCAGGAAATCCCCCATTTGTCTTTGCACCAGCCGCACACGCTCTCCTGGCCGCCGTTGCCGACAATGGCATTCCAATAGCGGTCGGTCTCCTCCTGATCATCGGTGGCGATCTGGAAAGAGAACGCTTCGTTGTGCTTGAACTCGGGACCCCCGTTGAGGCCGATACAAGGAAGGCCCGCGACTGTGAATTCGACCGTCAACACGTCGCCCTCTTTGCCGGCCGGGTAGTCACTGGGTGCACGGTGCACGGCACTCACCACGCTGTCAGGAAATATCTCGGAGTAGAAGCGGGCGGCAGCCTCGGCGTCCTTATCGTACCAGAGGCAAATCGTATTCTTTGCCATTGCAGGTTCCTTTCGCTTTGGGGCCGAGATTTCGGCCTTGTTTCCCCATCCGCCCTCTTCCGAAATAGGTAGCCAGCCGCTTTTCTCCACCCCGGAAGCATGCGTCTCGCGCGGCGTCGCAAAGGGCAGCCAACAGGACTACGATGCTCCGCCGGTCCGCCCTTCAGGCGGTCTTCGGCGTCACCAGCCCCAGTTCGTCAACCATCGCCTCGCGCATGAGAAACTTCTGCGGCTTGCCGGTCACCGTCATCGGCAATTCGGTGCGAAAGCGGATGTGGCGCGGGATCTTGTAATGGGCGATCTGGCCGGCGCAAAAGGCCTTGATCTCCTGCTCGGTGGCGATCTGGCCCGGCTTGAGCACAATCCACGCGCAAAGCTCCTCGCCATATTTCGGGTCGGGAATGCCGAACACCTGCACTTCCCTGACCTTGGGGTGGCGATAGAGGAACTCCTCGACCTCGCGCGGATAGACGTTCTCGCCGCCGCGAATGACCATGTCCTTGACCCGGCCGACGATGTTGCAATAGCCCTCGGCGTCGATGGTGGCGAGGTCGCCGGTGTGCATCCAGCCGTCGGGATCGATTGCCTCGCGGGTTTTTTTCTCGTCGTCCCAATAGCCCTTCATCACCGAATAGCCGCGTGTGCAGAGTTCGCCCGGCGCGCCGACCGCAACGGTGACGCCATCGGCATCGATCGCCCTGACCTCGACATGGGGATGGACACGACCGACCGTCGAGACGCGTTTTTCCAGTGGGTCGTCGACGCTGCTCTGGAACGACACCGGGCTGGTCTCGGTCATGCCATAGGCGATGGTCACCTCTGCCATATGCATCAGCGACACCACCTTCTTCATCACCTCGATCGGGCACGGCGAGCCGGCCATGATGCCGGTGCGCAGGCTGGTGAGATCGAAGGTGTCAAAATCCGGATGGTCGAGCAGGCCGACGAACATGGTCGGCACGCCGTAGAGGCCGGTGCAGCGCTCGCCCGCCACTGCCTTCAGCGTGGCGCCGGCATCGAAGCCCTCGCCCGGGAAGACCATGGTTGCGCCCTTGGTGACGCAGCCGATCGTGCCCATCGACATGCCGAAGCAGTGATAGAGCGGCACCGGGATGCACAACCGGTCCTCGACGGTCAGCCTGATCGCCGATGTGACGAAATTGCCGTTGTTGACGATGTTGTTGTGGGTCAGCGTCGCGCCCTTTGGCGCGCCTGTCGTGCCTGAGGTGAACTGGATGTTGATGGCGTCGCCGGGCTTCAGCCCCTCGGAGATCCGGTCGAGGCTGTCATGCTCGTCGCGTCCTGCCATGGCCAGGACGTCGGCGAAATTGAACATGCCGGGAGAATTCTCCTCGCCCATGCGGATGACGATCTTCAGCGCCGGCAATTTTTTCGCCTCGAGTTTGCCCGGCGTCGCAGTCGCGATCTCCGGCGCCAGCGTCTCGATCATGCCGAGATAGTCGGAGCTCTTGAATTTGACGGCCGTGACCAGCGCTCGGCAGCCAACCTTGTTCAGCGCATAATCGAGCTCGGTCAGCCGGTAGGCCGGGTTGATGTTGACCAGGATCAGGCCGATGCGCGCGGTGGCGAACTGCGTCACCAGCCATTCCCATCGGTTGGGCGACCAGATGCCGACGCGGTCGCCTTTTGCCAGGCCAAGCGCCAGGAAGCCTGCGGCCAGCGCGTCCACCGTGTCTGAAAGTTCGCTCCAGGTGAAGCGCTTGTCCTGGTCGACAAAGACGGCGGCATCGAGCGTGCCGTATTTGCTGACGGTATCGGAAAGCAGTGCCGGGATGGTCTGCTGCAGCAGCGGCATGGTGCGCTCGCCCGACACATGCGCCCTGCCGTCGACCGGCGCGACGAACGTGGCGCCATTGCGCGGACGGCGGCCGCGCAGACTGGTGGCATTCTTCAACTCGTCGAGATTGATCGGCATCGCCGTCTCCTCCACAGGCGACCGAGTCTATCAGCCTGCCGGGGTGGTGGAAATCCCGTTGATGGTACTGGAGCCGCGGCGATCCCTCCCCGTTGAGTGGAGGGTTCGGAGCGACGCGAGGCACCCTCCCTTCAAGGGGGAGGGATTGCGCCTGCCACCTTCGCCGCGAGGTCGCGCAAGATTGCCTCGTCCGCCGCCGTACGCAGCTTCCGCGATGCGACAAGGCAGGCCTGCGAGCGCAGAATGACGCCGTCGGCCAGCACCTTCAGATGGTTGGCGCGCAGCGTCGAGCCTGACGTGGTGATGTCGACGACGACATCGGCCAATCCCGCCGCCGGCGCGCCTTCGGTGGCGCCCAGGCTCTCCACGATGCGATAGACCTGGATACCGTGCTTTTGCGAAAAGAACTGCTGCGTCAGCCGCCAGTATTTGGTGGCGATCCTGAGCCGCCTGCCGTGGCGCTGTCGGAAATCGGCGGCGACATCGTCGAGATCGGCCATCGTATCGACATCGAGCCAGATGTCGGGCACCGCCACCACGACATCGGCGTTGCCGAAAGCGAGGCGGGCGACGATCTCCGCACGCGCCTCCCAATCGGCGAGGCTTTCGCGCAACAGATCCTCGCCGGTGATGCCGAGGTCGACCGAGCCCTGGCCGATCTCGCCTGATATTTCGGACGCCGACAGAAACGCCACCTCTACGCTCTCCACACCTTCGATGCGGGCGCGGTATTTACGCTCGTCGCCGGGCAGGCTGACGGCAAGCCCGGCCTTGGCCAGCACCTCCAGCGCCTGCTCCTTGAGCCGGCCCTTCGACGGGATCGCCAGCGTGATCATTGCGCCTTCTCCCGCAACGCTTCGATGCGGTCGAGCCAAACGGAAAAGCCGACGCCGGGGATCGGCGTTTTCGCGCCGAGCAGCGTCAGCAAGCGGTCATAGCGGCCGCCGCCGGCCAGCGGCCGGTCGCCGTTTTCCGCCGCGATCTCGAAGACCAGACCGGTGTAATAGTCGAGCGGACGACCGAAGGCGGCGTCGTAGCGGATTTTTGCCGTGGGCAGGCCAAGAGCTTCGATCGACTTTGCACGTGCGGAAAAATTGTCCAGCGCCGCGCCAAGCGAAAGCCCGGCGCCGGCCGCGAACGTTTCGAGCGCCTGTGCGGCGCCGTCAAGCGCTACGTCGATCGCCAGAAAATCCTTCAGCGCCGAAAACGCCTCGTTCGATAGCCGCACGCTGCGCAGTTCGGCCTTTTCGATGAGCCGCCTGGCAATGTCGGCCGGCGACCGCCCGGCCGACGCGGACAGACCCGCCTGCTCCATGCCGCCGGCGATGTGCGACGAAAGCCCTTCCAGGTCGCCATTGAGGACAAGGGCAGCGACTGGGCCGGCGAGCTGGCCGTTGCGTGTCGGGTTGGCGAGGTCGGCAAGCGCTGCCTCCAGCATCGCCGCCGAACCGAAAGCCCGCGCCAGCCGCATGCGCCAGCCGCGCGGCAGGCCGAGCGCGGCGAGCACCGCCTCGAATATGGTCTGGTCGCCGAGCGTGATCGCCAGTGCCTGGTCCGGCAGCACCAGCGAAAGCAGCGCATGCGCATCGGCCAGCGAACGAGCGTCGGCCTGTGCGATGTCGCCATCGCCGAGATCCTCGATGCCGGCCTGGAAGAACTCATTGCCGCCCTCGCGGCGCTGGCGAAACACCTCGCCGAGATAGGAATAACGGCGCGGCGTGCCGGCCTGGCTGGCAATGTGGTCTAGGCAGACCGGAATGGTGAACTCGGGCCGCAGGCAAAGTGTGAGGCCGGTCTCGCTTTCAGTGAGGAAAATGCGGCGGCGCAGATCCTCTCCCGCCATGTCGAGGAATGGGTCGGCTGGCTGCAGCACTGCCACCTCGACCGCATGCGTGTTTCGCGCGGCGAAGAGTTTTGTGATGTCTGATGCGATGGCGGGGTAGCGGGAGGTCATGGCAGGCGCCCTTCCCTTCTCCCAGTGTGGGAGAAGGTGGATTGGCGCGCAGCGGGTGCTGGACGGAGTGCGGAGGTTAGCGTTCTATGGCGCCCCCCTCTGTCCTGCCGGACATCTCCCCCACATGGGGGGAAATCGGCTGTCGTCGCCGCTTTCGCCAATCGCCGACACTGAACGGATGGAGCCGCCGGTGAAACTGGCGATCTCCCCCCATGTGGGGGAGATGTCCGGCAGGACAGAGGGGGGCGCGATGAAACGCGACCTCTACTTGCCACGCGCTCGCTCCTCGGCCTGCGCAGCGAGTATCTTCCTCACCTCGCCAACCAGCTCGCTCTCCGCCACCGTCACCTGCGCCGGGCGCGCGGCTCGCCATTCGGCGTTGTCGGCGATCTCCGCCGACATGCGGGCGCCCTCGATCAGGTCCTTGATCTGCACCTCTCCCTTGGCGCGCTCGTCGCCGCCCTGGATGATGGCGACGGGGCTGCCGCGACGGTCGGCATATTTGAGCTGCGCCTTCATGCCGGCGCCGCCGAGATACATTTCGGAGCGGATGCCGGCGGCACGCAACTCGGCCACCATCTTCTGGTAGCGGCCGAGGCTTTCGGTGTCCTTGTCCATGGTCAGCACGACGACCGGCGCGATGACATCCGACGTGTCGAGCTTGCTGAGGTTCTTCAGCGCCGTCATCAGCCTGGAGACGCCGATGGAAAAGCCGGTTGCCGGCACCGGCTCACCGCGAAAGCGCGAGACAAGGCCGTCATAACGCCCGCCGCCGCCGACCGAGCCGAAGCGCACGATCTGGCCGTCCTCGTTGGGGATCTCGGCCAGGAGCTCGGCTTCGTAGACCGGACCGGTATAATATTCGAGACCACGAACGACGGAACGATCCATAACTATTCGGTCTTCGCCATATCCAGCTGCCCTTACCAAGTCTTCAATGGTTGATAGTTCGGCAACGCCTTCGTTGAAGGACTGGCTGGCTCTCACTGCGGAGACCGGGTGTCTTAAATCGCCTAGCTCAGGCTTCGCCGTAGCGTGAAGGATTGCCTCAGCTTGAACGTTGTCCAGCCCGGCGCCCTTGGTAAAATCACCGCTCTCGTCCTTGCGTCCGGTGCCAAGCAGCAGACGAACCCCCTCGACCCCCAGCTTGTCCAGCTTGTCGATCGCCCGCAGCACCGTCAGCCGGCGGCCGACGTTCTCGTCGCCACCGAGGCCGATCGCCTCGAGCACGCCGTCGAGCACCTTGCGATTGTTGACCCTAATGACGTAGTCGCCGCGTTTGATGCCCAGCGCCTCCATCACGTCGGCCATCATCATCGCCATCTCGGCATCAGCCGCCACACCCGGCGTGCCGACCGTGTCGGCATCGAACTGCATGAACTGGCGAAAGCGGCCGGGGCCGGGCTTCTCGTTGCGGAACACCCAGCCGGAGCGGTAGCTGCGATAGGGTTTCGGCAGACGCTCAAAGTTCGCGGCGACGAAGCGGGCCATCGGCGCGGTCAAATCATAGCGCAGCGACAGCCACTGGTCATCGTCGTCCTGGAAGGAGAATACGCCCTCGTTCGGCCGATCCTGGTCGGGCAGGAATTTGCCCAGCGCATCGGTGTATTCGATCATCGGCTGGTCGACCGGCTCGAAGCCGTAAAGCTCATAGACCGCGCGGATCGTCGCCATCATCTTCTCGACGGCGCGGATGTCCTCGGCGCCGCGGTCGACAAGCCCGCGCGGCAGCCGCGCTTTCATCTTTTCCGATTTGTCGGCCATGGCATGGGTCTTTTTTGCTACGTAATCGATGACTTATTTCGAGTGGGCGTGTCCTAACCGAACCTGTCCGGACCGGCAAGGGTTTGCACCCTGCCTGAAACAAACCACGCGATAAACGAAACAATTCCGCCATAACCGCGGCATTGTGCCGACACAATCGCAGCCGATAAAGCGCGCCGAAACAAGGGGTTCGGGCCATGACCACGGCACGGGAATTCGACATCATCGACAGCGGTGCCCGCGATCTGCCCCGGCTGCGACGGGCCGATAGTCATGCACCGAGGCCGGCAGGCCAAACGGCGGGACCATTCGAGGTCGCCGCGGACGAGCGCAAACGACCGACCATGCGCGATGCGCTGATGACCGGCCTGCTGGTGATCTATCCGGCTTTTGCCACTGTGGCGGCCATCGTTGCCGCGCTTTTTCTGGCCGGCGCCGGCGGCGCTTGAGTTTTATCGCCCGCTTCGCGGTGAGGAAGCTACTTCGGCCGCTTGAACGCCCTGCGCTCCGCCTCGACCTGCTCGCGGCAGACACAGCCTTCGAGATGGTCGTTGACCAGCCCCATCGCCTGCATGAAGGCGTAGACCGTGGTCGGGCCGACAAAGCTCCAGCCGCGTTTCTTCAGCTCCTTCGAAATCCGCACAGAAACCGC
>NZ_RZSX01000490.1:0-4844 GCF_004023105.1 Mesorhizobium sp. M5C.F.Ca.IN.020.32.2.1
ATTCACACTGGAGTGGAACCCGGATGAACGCAATTTCGAGGAAAGAAGGGCCGGGGAAGAACGGGCAGCGAATCCTGTCCCTGTGGTTTCCGCACCTCGCCGCGGAAAGGATCCTGCGGCAGCGTCTGGGGCGGTCCTGGCGTTCGCGGCCGTCGGATCACCTGCCCTTGGTGATCAGCCATCGCCAAGCGAACGCGCAGCGCATCGCCGCCCTCGACGAGCGGGCTGAGGCGCTTCATCTGAAGCGCGGCATGGGCATAGCCGACGCGCGCGCCATGCACCCATCGATCGACGTAGTGGAAGCCGATCCCGAGGCCGACCGCCGCCTGCTCGAAAGCCTCGCCGACTGGTGCGACCGCTACACTCCGCTGGTGGCGATCGACGCAGCCGACGGCCTGTTTCTCGACGTCACCGGCTGCACCCACCTTTTCGGCGGTGAACGGGCGATGCTGGACGACATTCTGTCGCGCTTTTTCCATCAGGGTTTCGATGTCCGCGCCGGCCTTGCCGCCACACCTGGTGCTGCTTGGGCGGCAACGCGGTTTGCCAGTGACCGTATCGTCCCCGGTGGCGAGGAGGAAGCGCTACTCGCACCCTTGCCGCTGGCGGCGCTGCGCATCGAGCCTGATATCCGCGCCAGCCTGGAAAGCGTCGGCCTGCGCACGGCGGGCGCCGTCATGGCAGCACCGCGCGCGCCGCTCGCCCGCCGCTTCGGCACATCGCTGCTTTTGCGCCTCGACCAGGCGCTCGGCCGCCTTGACGAGGCGGTGTCGCCGCGCCTGCCGGTCGCGCCGCTTTCGGTCGAACGCCATCTCGCAGAACCCATCATGCTGACCGACGAATTAGAGCGGCTGTGAAAATGCTGGCGACGACATTGAAGATGGACCTCGAGCGCCGCGGCGAGGGCGCAAGAAGGCTGGCGCTGCTGCTTTTCCGCGTTGACGGCGCCGTCAGCCGCATCGCGGTCGGCACGTCGCGGCCCTTGCGCGAGCCGTTGCTGATCCAGAAATTGTTTCACGAAAGGCTCGCCGCGCTCGAACAGGACATCGATGCCGGCTATGGCTTCGATCTCGTGCGCCTCTCGGTCCTGTCGGCCGCGGCCTTCGACATGCAGCAGGCGGATCTCGCCGGCGAAACGCACGATGACGGCGCCGACATCGCCCTTTTCGCCGACCGCATCCGCGCCCGGCTCGGCGAAAGCGCGGTTTTGAAACCGGTTGCCGTCGAGAGTCATCTGCCGGAGCGCGCCGTCGCCACGCTTCCCTATGCGGAGGCGCCGCAAAGGGTCTCTCCGCCGAAGAAGCCGGACAAGATACAAGACACTTCATCCACGCCTGTCTTTCGGCCGGAACGGCCGATCCGGCTGTTCCGTTCGCCCGAACCGATCGAGGTGCCGGCCACCGAAATGCCTGAGGGACCGCCGATGAACTTCCGCTGGCGGCGCGCGCTGTACCGGGTCGCGCGCGCCGAAGGGCCGGAACGCATCGCCCCGGAATGGTGGCGGGAGACGTCGGGGCCGGAAGACGCGCCGACCCGGGATTATTTCCGCATCGAGGATAGCGACGGCCGCCGTTATTGGCTCTACCGCCAGGGTCTCTACGGCGCCTCTCAAGTCCCGCCGCGCTGGTTCATGCATGGGGTCTTCGCATGAACGCGCTGACGGTCGTTCCCTATGCCGAATTCGGCATCCAGTCGAATTTCTCGTTCCTGCGCGGCGCCTCGAAACCGGAGGAGCTGGTGGTCGCGGCAAAGTTTCTGGGCTTTTCGTCGATCGGGCTTGCCGATCGCAACACGGTGGCCGGTGTCGTGCGCGCTTGGCAGCAGGCCAAGGTGGAAGGTCTTTCCTATCATCCCGGCTGCCGCCTGGTTTTTTGCGATGGCACGCCCGACGTTCTCGCCTATCCGCAGGACCGCAAGGGCTGGGGTCATCTGTGCCGCATGCTGACGCAAGCCAATATGCGCGACGATAGCGAAAAGGGCGCACCGCTTCTCTATCGCGACGACTTTTTTGAATGGGGCGATCTCATGTCCCTGGCGGTCCTGCCGGATCTGTCGACGTCGGCGGAGGATGGTCTCAGGCTGGTTAGCCGACTCAAAGACCGCTTCGGCAAGAATCTGCGGCTTGCCGTTTCGCCGGATTATCGCGGCAACGACCACTACCGTATCGAGCAGGCAGCTGCCATGGCTGAGGCATCAGGCCTTCCGCTGATGACGACCAACGACGTTCTTTACCATACGTCCGAACGGCGCCGGTTGCAGGACGTGCTGACGGCGATCCGCCTCAACGTGCCTGTTGCCGAAGCGGGGCTGGAACTGGCGGCCAATGCCGAGCGCCATTTGAAGCCGCCAATGGAGATGGCGCGGCTGTTCCGGCGGCATCCGCAAGCACTGGCGGAAACGCTGCGCTTTGCCGGCGAATTGAGCTTCTCTCTCAATGACCTCCAATACAATTATCCCGATGAACCGACGGAGTCGGGCCTCGGGCCACAGGCCGAACTGGAAAGGCTGGCTCGAGAGGGAGCCGCGATGCGCTACCCCTCAGGCGTTCCCGCCGATGTGACTAGGCGGATCCGGGAAGAGCTCGCTTTGATCGAGCGCCTGAACTACGCGCGCTATTTCCTGACTGTCTACGACATCGTCAAATTCGCCCGCAGCCAGGGCATACTCTGCCAGGGGCGTGGCTCCGCGGCTAACTCGGTGGTCTGCTATTGCATCGGCATCACCGAAGTGGGACCCGAGCGGATCGACTCGCTTTTCGAGCGTTTCATTTCCGAGGAAAGAAACGAGCCGCCCGACATCGATGTCGATTTCGAGCATGAAAAGCGCGAAGAGGTCATCCAGTACATCTACGAGAAATACAGTGCCAAGCGCACTGCGCTTGCCGCGGCCGTCGTCAGCTACCGGGGCCGCTCGGCGATGCGCGAAGTGGCCAAGGCGATGGGCCTGTCGGACGATGTCAGGAGCGCGTTGTCCAGCTCGATCTGGGGTTGGTCAACCTCGGAGCTCGGCGAAAAGGAGACCAGGGCCGGCGGCCTCGACCAGACCGACCAATCGACAAGGCATGTGATCGAATGCGCCAACGAGATCATGGGCTTTCCCCGTCATCTGTCGCAGCATGTCGGTGGCTTCGTCATCACCAGGGACCGGCTCGACGAGATCGTGCCCATCATCAAGACGGCGATGGACGAACGCAAGATGGTCGAGTGGGACAAGGACGATCTCGACGCGGTGAAAATCCTTAAAGTGGACGTGTTGGCGCTCGGCATGCTGACCTGCCTGCAGCGCGCCTTCACCCTGCTCCAGGATCATTATCCGGAGGCGCGGGATGGCTATGGGCAACCATATGTGCTGGCCACCCTCCCTGCCGAGGACAAACATGTCTACGACATGATCTGCCGCGCCGACACGATCGGCGTCTTCCAGATCGAATCCCGCGCCCAGATGTCGATGCTGCCGCGCCTCAGGCCGAAAACATTCTATGACCTGGTCATCGAGGTGGCGATCGTGCGACCAGGCCCGATCCAGGGCGACATGGTCCACCCCTATCTGCGCCGCCGGCAGGGCAAGGAAAAGCCCGAATATCCCAAGCCGGAACTGGAAGAAATACTCGGCAGGACACTGGGCGTTCCGCTGTTCCAGGAACAGGCGATGAAGATCGCCATCGTCGCCGGCGGCTTCAGGCCGGGCGAGGCCGATGAACTGCGCCGCGCGATGGCCACCTTCAAGCGCACCGGCACGATCGGCAATTATCGCAAGCGGATGGTCGATGGCATGGTTTTGCGGGGTTACGAAAAGGACTTCGCCGAGCGCTGCTTCAAGCAGATCGAGGGTTTTGGCGAATACGGCTTTCCCGAAAGCCATGCCGCCTCCTTCGCCCTGCTGGTCTATGCCTCCTGCTGGTTCAAGGCATTTTATCCAGACGTGTTCTGCGCCGCGATCCTGAATTCCCAGCCGATGGGATTTTATCAGCCGGCTCAGCTTGTCCGCGACGCGCGCGACCATGGCGTCGAAATCCGCGAGGTCGACGTCAATTTTTCCGGTTGGGACTGCGCATTGGAGGACGCACCCTTCGACCCGGCCCGCATCCTCGGCCGCCATGCCGAAATGCGCGGTGTCATCCGGACCAATCATGCCGTCCGGTTGGGTTTTCGCCAGGTCAAGGGCCTGTCGAAGGAGCGCATGGAGGTGTTTGTCGCCAGACGCGGCGACGGCTACGAATCCGTTCGCGATGTCTGGCTGCGCTCAGGCCTCTACGTCGATGAGATCGAGAAACTGGCGCAAGCCGACGCTTTCCGTTCGCTCGGCCTCGACCGCCGCGACGCCCTGTGGGCGGTCCGCGCGCTCGACGGCAAGAGTGCCGCCGAGACCTTGCCGCTGTTCGACCAGCCGGCGATCCGCTTGCGCGATCTTGAGCCCGCGACCAGGCTGCCGACAATGCCGCTCGGCGAGCACGTCATCCACGACTACCGTTCGCTCGGCCTGTCGCTGAAGGCGCATCCGCTTGCCTTTCTGCGCCAGCGGCTGGACCGTTCCGGCGTCACGCCCAATGCGCGCCTCGGCCAGGTTCGGGACGGCAAGCGGGTTTCGGTCGCCGGTCTTGTCCTGGTGCGGCAGCGGCCGGGTAACGCCAAAGCGATTTTCCTGACGCTGGAAGACGAGCAGGCGGTGGCCAACGTCATTTTCTGGGAAAGAACCTTCAACCGCTACCGGCCCATTGTCATGGGCGCGCGGTTAATCCGTGTCACCGGCAAACTGCAGTCGGAATCGGACGTCATCCATATCGTCGCCGACAAGGTCGAGGATTTGACACCGTGGCTTTCCGTGCTTTTGGAGGAGGCCGGCAC
>NZ_RZSX01000491.1:0-4840 GCF_004023105.1 Mesorhizobium sp. M5C.F.Ca.IN.020.32.2.1
GCCGCCTCGGTCGCGGCATCGATGATATCGGCATTATCGACAACCCGCCCGGTCAGAACAGGCAATTCGGCGGCGAGAGCGGTGAGGGGGAGGAAGAGCGTCAGGAAAAAAAGGCCGAGAAGGAAGCGCAGCAATGAAGGGTTTGCATTCCTTCGCGCCCCCCTCTGTCCTGCGGTCCGTCTCGTCGCAAAGATTAGCACTACGAGGACTTAGGCTTCGCTGATCACCCACCCTGCGTCGTGTTCGTGCCGAAATCGATCTTCGGCGTCTGCATCTTGTCTTCCTCGATGGTGAAGTTCGCGAACGGCTGATTGCCGCGGAACCACAGGGTGGCCCAAATCACCGAAGGGAACGTCCGCAGCGTCAGATTGTACTCCCGCACCGCCTCGATATAGTCGCGGCGGGCGACCGCGATGCGGTTCTCGGTGCCTTCGAGCTGCGCCTGTAGCGCCAGAAAATTCTGGTTGGCCTTGAGGTCGGGATAATTCTCCACCACTGCCAGCAACCGCGACAGCGCGCTGGTCAACCCGGCTTGACTGTCCTGGAATCTCTTGACGGCTTCCGGATCGCTCAGCGTTTCGGGCGTCACCGTCACTTGCGTCGCCTTGGCGCGCGCCTCGACCACGGCATCGAGCGTATCCTTCTCGTGCGCGGCATAGCCCTTGACCGTCTCGACCAGGTTCGGGATGAGATCGGCGCGGCGTTGGTACTGGTTCAGCACCTGGCTCCATGCGGCCTTGGCGCTTTCCTCCGCTGTCGGGATGGTGTTGTAGCCACAGCCGGCAAGCAGCGGCAGCACGATCGTCATCATCAGCAAGGCAGGCAGATTGCGGAAGGAGAAAGGGGAGGAAAGACGCTGAGCAAGCATGGAAAGATCCCTCAATATGACTGGCAGCCGAAGCAGTACCACAATCCGCGTGCAAGAACATGACCTCCGCCTGGGAGCCTTGCTGGTTCTTTATCATTCACTGCCAGGCCCTGTAATTGCCCGGGCGAACAGGTTAAAGTCGCCGCGAAATCAGGGCATCGCCATGGCGGAACGCCAGGACAGTGACGACGAATCGCGCCGCATCATCGAGCGCGTGGCACGTGAAACCGACCCGGGCGGCACCTCGTTCATGGCGCGGACCGCGAAGGGCGCGCGCGATCACGTCACTGCAGCAGACGCCGACCAGTCGGACCCGATCGAATATTGGGGCACGCGCATTGGCCGGGTGCTAGGGCTCGTTGTCGCCATTGGCTTGTTGATCTGGCTCGTGCTTTTCATCAGCCAAAGTTAGGAACCTCGTGAGCACCGAAGAACACGACGCGCCGCGCGCGGTCATCGTCATTTCCAGCCATGTTGCGCGCGGTTCGGTCGGCAACCGGGCCGCGGTCTTTGCGCTGGAGACGCTGGGCTTTCCAGTGTGGGCGGTGCCGACCGTCATCCTGCCCTGGCATCCGGGCCATGGACGGGCGACGCGCATTGTGCCGCCGCTCGATCAATTCAAGGCCCTGATGGCCGATCTCGAGCGCGCGCCGTGGCTGGGCGAGGTCGGCGCGGTGCTGTCCGGCTACCTCGGCGAAGGCGGCCAGGCCGACGCCGTCGCCTCGCTGGTCGGCGCGGTCAAGGCGAAGACGCCGGACGCCGTCTATATCTGCGACCCGGTGATGGGCGATTCGGGCGGGCTCTATGTGCCGGAGACCACCGCCATTGCCATGCGCGACCGGCTGATGCCGATCGCCGACATCGCCACGCCAAACCGCTACGAGCTGGAATGGATGGCGGGAGCGCCGCTGCCCGATCTCAAGGCGGTGATGGCGGCCGCCCTTGATGCCGGGCCGTCGACCATGCTGGTCACTTCGGCGCCGGCGATGATGGCCGGCGGCACCGGCAATCTGCTGCTCAACGGCGTTCAGGCGCTGCTCGCCGAACATCGCCTCATCGAAAAGCCGCCCAATGGGCTCGGCGACCTGACGGCGGCCGTCTATCTGGCGCGCATCCTGTCCGGCCAGCCAGCGGTCAAGGCACTGCAATCGACCACGGCGGCGGTCTACGAGATCCTGGCGCGCACCGCCAAGCGCGGCGGCGACGAATTGCAGCTCGAAACCGACGCGCAGAGCCTGTCGCACCCGATGGCGATGGTGCAGCTTCGCCATCTCCTGCATCCGGGGCGGGACAAAAGAGCGTGACTGTTGTCGGCGTCGACGGCTGCAAGGCCGGCTGGATTGCCGTTCGCCGCGATCCGGGCGCAATGCCCTCGGCAGCCGTTTTTCCAAGCTTCGCAGCACTGCTCGACGCATTGCCGGCCGATGCGACAGTCGCCGTCGACATGCCGATCGGCCTGCCCGATCTGTCGCAAAAGGGCGGCCGTGGGCCCGAAGCGCTGGTGCGGCCGCTGCTTGGTAACAGGCAATCCAGCGTCTTCGCCATCCCCTCGCGTGCGGCGCTTTACGCCTATACGGATGGCTTCACCACGATCGAGGCCTGGTATGCCGCGCATCGCCAGGCAAGCGAAGTGGCGAAGGCAACCTCCGATCCGCCGCGCGGCGTCTCGATCCAGGCCTTCGGCATTTTTGCCAAGATCCGCGAGATCGATGCCGTGCTGATCGCGCGTCCCGAACTGCGCAGCCGCGTGTTCGAATCGCATCCGGAGGTCGCCTTCTGCCGACTGAACAGCGATCAGGCAATGTGCTTGCCGAAGAAGATCAGGGGGGTCACCAACCCGGCCGGTATGGCGGAACGCAAGGCGCTGCTTTGCCAGCACGGTTATATCAGGGGCTTTCTCGACCAGGCGCCGCCGCGAGGCGCTGCTGCCGACGACTTTGTCGACGCCGCAGCGATGATGCTGATTGCCGGCCGTATCGCCAGCGGCGAGGCAAAGCCGTTTCCGGATCCGCCGCTCGCCGACCGTTTTGGCATCCCTGTGGCGATCTGGGCATGACAACCGGCTTGCAAGGACATGACCTCACCAGGCCGAGGCTTGTTTACTGCATGCCTGTTGCAGCCAGTCCTCTGCGATTCGGCATTGCCCATGACCGGCTTTTGCCGCTAGAGCCTTCCTGACTTGAAAGAGCTGCCGCCTAACCCGGAAAGGCTCCAGACGCCGCCTATGCCTCATCTCCCTGACCATCTGCTCACCGGCTACCGTAATTTCATGAGCGGCCGCTACCTCGCCGAAAGCGGACGCTATCGCTCGCTCGCTCGCGAGGGCCAGTCCCCCGAAACGATGATCGTTGCTTGCTGCGACTCCCGCGCGGCTCCCGAGGCGATCTTCGACGCTGGCCCCGGCGAACTCTTCGTGCTGCGCAACGTCGGCAATCTGGTGCCGCCCTATGCGCCCGACGACCAGTTCCACTCGACCTCGGCGGCGCTCGAATTCGCCGTGCAGAGCCTCAAGGTGAAGAACATCGTGGTGATGGGCCATGGCCGCTGCGGCGGCATCCGCGCGGCACTCGACAGTACGGCCGCGCCCCTGTCGCCCGGCGACTTCATCGGCAAGTGGATGAGCCTGATTGCGCCGGCGGCCGAGACCGTGTCCTCCAGCACCTTCATGACGGCGGCGGAGCGCCAGACCGCGCTGGAACGCATTTCGATCCGCTATTCGATCGCTAATCTCAGGACCTTCCCCTGCGTCTCGATCCTGGAAGGCAAGGGACGGCTGTCGCTGCATGGCGCCTGGTTCGACATCTCGACCGGCGAGCTCTGGGTGATGAACAAGGATACCGGTGACTTCGAGCGGCCGGAGATCACATAGGAGGGTTGCATGGTATGCCGTTCGATCGCCTTCGCCACAACGGCGCTACTGTTTTCCGTCATGTCCGCTCGCGCCGACGACGGCGCGCTCATCGGCCGCTGGTATGCGGCGCTGCTGGTCGCCGATCGCACCGAATTGTCGGACCTGCTTGCTGACGACGTCCGGATAAACCTCGACGATCTCGGCGTCGTCCAGACCAAGCAGGAATTCATCGCCTCGATCGACGACTGGCAAGGCGCTGTCGCCGGGGCTGAAATCCGGCATCGGATCGAGAAGACCGAGGGTGGCGTCACCACGGTGATCGCCTGCTATGATTTCCCCAACAACGACGCGCTGATGCAGGAAACCTTCGCGATCACCGACAACCGCATCACCGCCAGTTCGCAGGCGGCGATCGCGGAAAACTGCGACGCCTATTGAGCGGTTACCGATATTGCGTACGGCAAGCCAGCGCCTTACATCGGTGATGATCTCGCCCTGCCTCTACAGCCACTCAGCGAAAGCCCCTCACTCAGCGAAAGATTGCCCATGCCGTCCGCCGTCGACCTCGCCGCCCATCCGCTGACCATCTGGCAAGGGCCGCTCGGCCTGCCCGATTTCACCCGCATCGGCGACGGCGATTTTTCCGGGGTTTTCGATGCGGCATTGAAGGCGCATGAGGCCGAGATCGAGGCAATATCAGGCAATGCCGAGGCGCCGACCGTCGAGAATACGCTTGCAGCACTGGAGCTTGGCGGCGAGGCGCTCGACCATGTCTCGTCGATCTTCTGGTGCCGGGCCGGCGCCCACACCAACGAGGCGATCCAGGCGCTGGAGCGCGACATCTCGCCAAAGATGTCGCGGCATTTCTCGGCGATCTCGATGAACGAAAGGCTGTTTGCCCGCATCGACGATCTCTATCAGCGCCGGGAAACCCTAAAGCTCGATGCCGAGACGCTGCGGGTGCTGGAAAAGACCTGGAAAGGTTTTGTCCGCTCCGGCGCCAGGCTCGACGCGGACGGCAAGAAGCGGCTTGCGGCGATCAATGAGGAACTGTCGTCGCTCGGCACGAGGTTCGGGCAAAACCTGCTTGCCGACGAGCGCGACTGGGCGCTGTTCCTCGA
>NZ_RZSX01000492.1:0-4814 GCF_004023105.1 Mesorhizobium sp. M5C.F.Ca.IN.020.32.2.1
GGATGTGGACTGGGGTTCCGAGACCAAGTGGCTCGGCGACGAGCGCTATTCCGGCGACCGCGAACTTCGGGGCCATCTCGGCGCCGTGCAGATGGGGCTGATCTACGTCAACCCGGAAGGGCCGAATGGCAAGCCCGATCCACTAGCCTCGGCACGCGACATCCGTGAAACCTTCGCACGCATGGCCATGAACGACGAGGAAACCGTGGCGCTGATCGCCGGCGGCCACACGTTCGGCAAGACCCATGGCGCCGGAGATGCCGCTCTGGTCGGGGCGGAGCCGGAAGGCGCCGGCATCGAGGCGCAGGGCCTCGGCTGGTCGAGCAAGCATGCCACCGGCATCGCCGGTGACGCCATCACCTCGGGGCTCGAGGTCACTTGGACCACGACGCCGACCAAGTGGAGCAACAACTTCTTCGATAATCTGTTCAACTACGAATGGGAACTGACGAAGAGCCCGGCGGGCGCCCATCAGTGGACGCCGAAGGGCGGCGCCGGCGCGGCCACGGTGCCGGACGCGCATAATCCGTCAAAGCGTCACGCGCCAGCCATGTTGACCACCGACCTCGCTTTGCGCTTCGATCCCGCCTACGAGAAGATCTCGCGGCGTTTCCACCAGAATCCGGATCAGTTCGCCGACGCCTTCGCCCGCGCCTGGTTCAAGCTGACCCACCGCGACATGGGCCCGGTTGTCCGCTATCTCGGCCCGCTGGTGCCGAAGGAAGAGCTGATCTGGCAGGATCCTGTCCCGGCGGTCGACCACGAGCTGGTCGGCGAGCAGGATATTGCGTCGCTGAAGGCGAAGATCCTGGCGTCGGGCCTGTCGGTTTCCGAACTGGTTTCGACCGCCTGGGCGTCGGCCTCGACGTTCCGCGGCTCCGACAAGCGCGGCGGCGCCAACGGCGCACGCATCCGCCTTGCGCCGCAGAAGGACTGGGACGTCAACCAGCCGGCCGAACTGTCGAAGGTGCTTTCGAAGCTCGAAGGCATCCAGAACGAGTTCAATGCCGCGCAGACGGGTGACAAGAAGGTCTCGCTTGCCGACCTGATCGTGCTCGGCGGCGTCGCCGCGGTCGAGAAGGCCGCCAAGGACGGTGGCCAAGACGTCAAGGTGCCGTTCACGCCGGGTCGCATGGACGCCTCGCAGGAGCAGACGGACGTCCAGTCCTTTGCCGCGCTTGAGCCGACCGCTGATGGCTTCCGCAATTATGTCCGCGGCAAGCAGCCGATGTCGATCGAAGCACTGCTGGTCGACCGGGCGCAGTTGCTGACGCTGACGGCGCCGGAGATGACGGTGCTCGTCCGCGGCCTGCGGGTGCTCGGCGCCAACGCCGGCAAGTCGAAGCATGGAGTGTTCACCGACAGGCCGGGCACGCTGACCAACGACTTCTTCGTCAACCTGCTCAGCATGAACACGATCTGGGATCCGGCCGCAGGCTCCGAGGAGGTGTACGAAGCCCGCGACCGCAAGACCAGGGAGGTCAAATGGACCGGCACCCGTGCCGACCTGATCTTTGGCTCGCACGCGCAGCTGCGAGCACTTGCCGAAGTCTATGGGTCAGCGGATGCCGGACAGAAACTCGTCAGGGATTTCGTCGCGGCCTGGACCAAGGTGATGAACCTCGACCGCTTTGAGCTTGCCTGATCCCAGCGAAACGTTCTTTCCTCCCAAAAAAAAGTCGCGGGCGATGCCCGCGCCTTTTTGATTGGCCAAGAGGGTGTCAGTCCTTCTCGAAGATGCGGGTCTTGGCGACCACGCCGGCGATGGCGCCGCCGATCAGCGGTGCGACGATGAACAGCCAGAGCTGGCCGATCGCGGCACTAGCCGAAAACAGCGCCGGGGCGATCGAGCGGGCCGGATTGAGCGAAGTGCCGGTCACCGGAATGATGGCGAAATGCAGTCCCGCCAGCGTCAAACCGATTACAAGGCCGGCAAAGGCCGTCATGTGGCTGCCGCTGGTGACGCCGAGGATCACCGTGACGAAGGTGAAGGTTCCGATCAGCTCCCACAGGAACGCCGAGCTAACGGCCCATTTCGTCGTGTCCCAGCCGTTGGCGCCGAAGCCGCCGGTATGGCCGCCGACCTGTCCGGAGACGATGATCCACAGCGCCAGCGACGCAATGATGGCGCCGATGATCTGTGCGATCCAATAGGGGATGACGTCCTTGGCCTGCATTCGGCCGGCAAGGAACACGCCGAGCGTCACCGCCGGGTTGAGATGCGCGCCCGAGATCGGGCCGATCGCATAGGCCGCCGCAATCAGGCCGATGCCGAATGCAAGACCGATGCCTTCCTGGCCGAGTGGCAGCGCGCCGCCGAAGCCGCCCGTTACCACCGAAGCCGTGCCGATGAACACCAGTAGAAATGTGCCTAGAACTTCCGCCAGATAAGTCTTCATTGCCCTCTCCTCGTAATTTCCCGCCGATCCGCTTGCAGTTCTTCGCGAATCACGCAGCGGAAGATTACCGCAACTTCAAAAGTTTGAAAGTACAAGCAACGCGTCGGTTGAAGTCTTGGATGCCGACAAAGTTGTTCGATCTGGCGCTCCGCCGCTTGTGTGCGCCTGTCGCGCGCTTTAGAGCGACGTGCGTCCACTTGGACGCACAAAGTACGCGTCTAAAGACTCTGAATCTTCGCATCGTGCTTACCGAAAATCGATTCCGATTTTCGGGCCGATGCGATAGAGCAGGACCCCGGAATTAATTTGCTGAGTAACGGAATAACAAGATGCGACTGGGCGGACGGCTGGCAGCGGCCATCGAAGTGCTGGAGGATATCGGCCGGCGGCACCGGCCGGTGGCCGATGCGCTGAAGGATTGGGGCCTGTCCCACCGCTTCGCCGGCGGCGGCGATCGCGCCGCGATCGGCAACATCGTCTACGACGCGCTGCGCCGGAAGCGCTCGTCCGGCTATTTGCTGGGCGAAGATACGCCGCGCGCCATCGGTTTTGGCGCGCTGCTGCTTGAATGGAACCAGACGGCGCAGTCGCTGAACGAAGCGCTCGACGGCGACAAGTTTGCGCCGCCGCTGTTGAACGACGGTGAACTGAGGGCCGTCACCGATCGCCGGCTCGACGCTGCGCCGTCGGCGGTACGGGCTGATATTCCGGATTGGTGCGAACCGCTTTTCGAGCAGGCCTTCGGCGCCAGCTGGGTCGACGAAGGTGCGGCGTTAGCGACCCGCCCACCGCTGGACCTCAGGGTCAACACGCTGCGAGCCGACCGCGGCAAGGTGCTCGCCGAGCTGGCCGGGACTGGCGCCGGGCCAGCACGGATCGCACCGCACGGCATCCGCATCCCGCCGATCGCGGGCGACGGCAGGCACCCGAACGTGCAGGCGGAACCGGCCTTCCAGAAAGGCTGGTTCGAGGTTCAGGACGAAGGATCGCAGATCGCCGCCACGCTGACTGGCGCGGAGGCCGGGATGCAGGTCCTCGACTTTTGCGCCGGAGCCGGCGGCAAGACGCTGGCACTGTCGGCGGCGATGGACAATCGTGGCCAGGTGTTTGCCCATGATGCCGAAAAGGCGCGGTTGGCGCCGATCTTCGACCGCATCCGGCGCTCGGAAAACCGCAACGTGCAAATCGTCACCAAGCCGGCCGAGCTCAGCACCCTTTCGGGCCACATGGATATCGTCCTGGTCGACGCGCCCTGCACCGGCAGCGGCACATGGCGGCGCCGGCCTGATGCCAAATGGCGGCTGACGCAGAAGCAGCTCGATGCACGCAAGGGCGAGCAATCGGCGATCCTCGATGCGGCCAAAGCCTTCGTCAAACCGGGCGGGCTGCTGGTCTACATTACCTGCTCGGTGTTCGACGAGGAGAATGGCGAACAGGTCGCGGCCTTCCGAGATCGTAACCGGGGCTTTGTTCCTGTCGATCACCGCCAGCTCTGGGACAGCCGCTTTCCGGGCCACGAGGCGACTGTGCGTATCGGCGCCGCTGGCGGCATTTCGTTGTCGCCGGCGCTGAGCGGTACCGATGGGTTCTATGTCTGTGCGCTGCGCAAGGACGGCTGAACCTTGCCGGCGGACCTGATTGCTGCAGTGCAGCAATAGCGATTGCCTCCCGCTCATGCCTCTGCAATAAGCTTTTCTGACAGGAGCGTGACAAGCCATGGCAGCAAAGATCGTACCCGCCCCCGACTATGAGGATCGCGTCAGGACGTCCTTCGCGCGCCAGAACGCCATGACGACCATCGGCGCCGAGCTGACGCTGGTGACGCCCGGCATCATCGAGATCGAGATGCCCTATTCGACGGCGCTGACCCAGCAGCATGGCTTCCTTCATGCCGGGGTCATTTCGACGGCGCTCGACTCGGCCTGCGGCTATGCGGCTTTCTCGCTGATGCCCGAGAATTCGGGCGTGCTCACTATTGAGTTCAAGGTCAATCTGCTGGCGCCGGGCCGGGGCGAACGCTTCCTGTTCCGCGGCTCGGTGACGAAGCCCGGCCGCACTATCATCGTCGCAGACGGCCAGGCCTATGCCTTCGCCGTCGACGGCGAGGCCAAGCTGATCGCCACCATGACCGGAACGATGATGACCGTGGTGGGTCGCGATGGCATTGAAGGCTGATCCGATGCGCAAGGCCGTCAGAATTGCGGGTAGGGACGTGCTCTTCGCGATGGCGGCGCAGGCCGAATACGGTCCGCATCTGCAGCGGCTGTTCACGCCTGTCATGACCGGCGTTGGACCGGTCGAGGCGGGCGTCAGGCTGGGCGCGGAACTGTCATGGCTGAAGTCTGAAAAGGCGCTGCCGGACCTCGTCGTGTCGCTCGGTTCGGCGGGCAGCCGGACACTGGAACAGACGGAAAT
>NZ_RZSX01000493.1:0-4798 GCF_004023105.1 Mesorhizobium sp. M5C.F.Ca.IN.020.32.2.1
GCTCTGCCGGGCCTCCTTCGAGCCTGTCTCGGAGCCTGTCTCGTTCAAGAGGCTGCAGAGCGAAACGGCCTCGTCGTGACACAGGCCGATCAGCGCAAGCGCCGAAAACTGGGCCGGCAGATCGAGCCTGACGTCCCACACCATCCATCTGCCGTTTGGCTCCATGACACATTCAAAACGCAATGCACCGTCCGACATTCGACCCCCCAACGATTGCCCGCTAGGTGGTATCGCGTCAAAGTAAAAGAGTTATTGCGTTCCTGAAACCTTGCGTTGAATCCGGCCGATAGCGCCGGCAGGCACCGGAAACACGCGGTATGGTCAAGTCGCAGTGATGGATCCGGCCGCGGTGATGGTCCGGGTCGACGCCGCCGGACGCGGATCAGGCGTTGCGGCTCGCCATATGCGCATCGAGTTTCTTTCTCGAAGGCCCGTATCGCTTGATGATGGTCGCGGCCTCGCTCGGCGGTATGCCGTATTTTCTTGCAAAAGCCGCAACGTCGTAAGGCTCCTCGCCGGAGGCCGGTTTGCGGTCCTGCTTGCTCCTGGATTTGTCGTCGGCCATTGTCATCCTCCGTCACATCCGGTCGATATAGGGTGCCCTGGTCCGGCCGACCACCCTTACCATTCGGAAAGGCGGGCACACCGGTCCCCCGGGGCATTGCTGCGCGATGCAGCAGTCTGATCGGATCAAGACCGATCGGTTGGCCGGCTGGGGAGCTGCTGGTTCCCGCTCATGGGCTCGAACCACGATTCACGCCTTCATGACGACAACGTCGCTCTAGGTGGCAACTTGCCGTATGGCGCGCCTGTCGGAATGACGTGATTGCGACAAGGAGCGGACGTCGTCCAGCCCATGCGCTGAGGCTTGCTCACTCCAGCGTTAGGTCGCTCCGCGGGCCGTTGAATGGAAATCGAAGAAGCCTACGGGCAGACCTTTAGCCCTCCGTCGATGATTGTTAAATCCAAAGAATCACCACAGGACGGTGGCCGTCGAGCGAGTTTTCAGCAGCCCATTTCCGCAGCCTATTAATGTGAAACTTGGGAAGCTGCCGACATCAATTCCTCGGGATTCAGCGCTCTGAAGGTGTTGAGGCCATCCTCCAGAACTTCAGTGAAGTTCCAGCGTACGATGCCCGCCCGGTCGATTAGGAACTGACCGACAAGCTGCGCCTGGCTGGAAGCCATCGCCTGCTGATCGACTTCAGTAATCTCATATCCTTCCTTCTTGTTAAGAAATTCATTCATTGCCATGACGTCCATAGGCTCGGGCAACTCGCCCGGGAGATGGAACGGTATCGCCATGACCGTGTCCATCCCGACCTCGCGCAAGCCGAAAGCACGGTGCGAGGTCCGCTCCGGGTCGGATGCGGCGAGAAGATCGGGTGCCGGGTGGTAACGGAAATAGAGCCGCGCCCGCTCGACCGGCGTGTTGACCACCGCCAGGCATTCGACGCCTTTCTCACGCAGGGCCGGCTTGAGTTGCGCCATCGTCGCGACATGGCGCCGGCAGAACGGACAGTGCAGGCCTCGAAACAAACCGATCAACAACGGACTGCGGCCTCGAAAATCATCGAGCGCGATCTTGCCTTCGCGCGAGATCGCATCGAGTACAACATTCGGTGCCCGGTTGCCCGGCTGCAGCGGGCAGTCGACATTACTCGTGGACATGGACAACCTCCTCGCCCCGGATCAGTCAAAAAAAGGCAGCACACCCACTCTTCGGAGTTGAGCCTGTGCTGGGGGGCGCAAAAACTTCCTGCGCCAGGGCAAATTAGCTTTCGGCCTCTGCCATATTGCCGAGGTCGAGATTACGCGTGTTGCAAACGCATCATAACACGAAAATGCATCTGCGGGTCGCCCCGTTTCGCGAGCCGTCTCGAGCGCCGCAGTACACAATGGGTCGTTTCATCCGCGCCATGGCATGACACAGCGGCGAGACCGATTGGATCTTCAGATACGCGCGTCCTTGCGGTGTTTACGTCTGGAAACTTGGGCGGGCCTCGAAGTGACCGGATACCAAATGTCGTGAATGACCCACACTAGAGCACTCCCGAATGCTCTTGCGCTGAAGGTCCGAAGACGACGCTCAGCAGCTGTGCGCAACATCCTGGCCTGTGGTCCATTTCCAGCACGGACCGCCTCCAGGATCGCATTTTCAAGAGCAGGTCCAGGCGTTCTGGCCCTAGTGGGCTTCACGGGTGGGCTGAGGCGTGCGAGTTTTCTGTCGCGGAGCGTGGAGGAAGAGGAACGTGAGGACCGCGAGCTTCGGCAGGCCAACGAGATTCTGCGCAAGGCGAGCGCGTATTTTGCCCAGACGGAGCTCGACCGCCGATTCAAGCCATGATCGCGTTCATCGATGATCACCGAGAGGCGCATGATGTCAGCCGATCGTGTTGCCGATCGCCCCGTCGATATTCCAAAGCCTCGGTAGCCGGCGATTGTCGCGCGGAACGTTGAACTCCACAGAGGGAAACTTTACGACTTGAGCGGCCTTCTGGAGGGGTAGCCGGGCCAGGGTCGGCCCGACCTTTTGCGGTGTCCGATCAATGGATCCTAAGAAATGACAAAGTTGCTCTGAGGCTGGCCGTGCTTGGCATTCTTGCAAACCGCACCTACCGCCATCTCTTCGCGGCTCAGGTCATCGCCTTGATCGGCACCGGCCTTGCCACGGTTGCTCTCGGTCTTTTGGCATTCGAACTGGCGGGCGGTGAGGCCGGCGCGGTGCTCGGGACGGCGCTCGCCATCAAGATGATAGCCTATGTCGGCGTCGCGCCCGTAGCTGCTGCTTTCGCCGAACGGTTGCCGCGGCGCGCGATGCTGGTGAGTCTGGACCTTGTCCGGGCGGCGGTGGCGGTGCTTCTGCCCTTCGTCGTCGAAGTCTGGCAGGTCTATGTGCTCATCTTCGTCCTGCAGTCGGCTTCGGCTGCATTCACGCCGACCTTTCAAGCCACCATTCCCGATGTCTTGCCCGACGAGAAGGGATACACAAGGGCGCTTTCTTTATCGCGGCTCGCCTACGATCTGGAAAGCCTTGTCAGTCCGATGCTCGCCGCCGCCCTGCTGACGGTGGTCAGCTTCCACAGCCTGTTCGCAGGTACTGTGATCGGTTTCCTGGTCTCCGCTGCGCTGGTTGTCTCGGTTATGCTCCCCAGTCCAAGGCCCTCCACGCCGCGTGGCATCTACGAGCGCACCACGCGCGGAACCCGCATTTACCTGGCGACACCACGTCTACGGGGATTGCTGGCTGTCAATATGGCGGTCGCCGCAGCGGGCGCGATGGTGATCGTCAACACGGTCGTCATTGTGCAGGGAGAATTCGGCCTCACCCAGCGGGCAACTGCACTGGCGCTGGCCGCTTTCGGTGGCGGATCGATGCTTGCGGCACTTGCGCTGCCCAAGCTGCTCGAGCTCGTTCCCGACCGCTCGGCCATGCTCGCGGGCGTTCTCCTGCTGGTCTGCGGTCTCCTTTTCGGTGTGGCGGTTCCCAGCTATCAAGGTCTTTTGCCGCTCTGGTTTGCGCTCGGATTGGGATATTCAGCCGCGCAGACGCCATCTGGGCGGCTGCTCCGACGATCCTCGCAGCCCGAGGATCGGCCCGCGCTGTTCGCAGCCCAGTTCGCGCTTTCGCATGCCTGCTGGCTTGTCACCTATCCGCTGGCTGGATGGCTGGGCGTCAATTTCGGATTGGCGGCGACATTCGTGATCCTCGCCTGCATCGCGGGTGCTGCCCTGATTGCCGCATTCCTGGTGTGGCCAGCTTCCGATCCGGAAGTGCTTGAACATCCGCATCCCGGTCTTCCCGAGGATGATCCGCATTGGGCGGAGGGGACGCACCATTCCGGATATCGCCATGCCCACGCCTTTGTGATCGATAAGCTGCATCCGGAATGGCCGCGTGAGCCTTGAGCGGCAGCGCGTGATTCGGGCCCGGGCATGTTGCAGACGATCATCGAACTCCAACGGGACATCTATCTCGCCTTCGCCGGGCACATAAAGGCGTTCGCCCAGGACGGAAGCTGGAGCGCTCTGGCGGCTTTCCTGCCGATGGGCATCGTGTTCGGGGCGGTGCATGCGATGACGCCTGGCCACAGCAAATCGGTGTTGGCGACTTACCTGGCCGGATCGTCAGCCGGATTCGGGCGCAGCCTGACGGTCTCGCTTGTCCTTTCCGTCACCCACGTCACCTCAGCGGTGCTGATTGCACTCCTGTCACTTCCGCTGGTCTCGGTTGCGCTGGGAAGCGTCGGCCGCGCGCCAATGCTGGAGGATTTGAGCCGAGGCCTTCTCGGCCTCATTGGTGTATGGATGCTATGGCGAGCCTTCCGGCACCCAGTTCACCCGCATGACCACCAGGAGGGCTTCGCCGTCGGAATCATGGCAGGCCTGATCCCATGTCCTCTGACATTGTTCGTCATGACGTTCGCCATGATCCGCGGCGTGCCGGAAGCCGGCATCGCATTCGCGGTGACCATGATGGCAGGGGTCGCGCTCACGCTGTCGGCCGTCGCGCTCTTCGCGGTGTTCTTCCGCATGCAGCTGGTCAACCTTTTGAAATCGCGGCCGAAGCTTGTCTCTGCTACGATCCGCTCGATCGAAGCGGTCGCCGGCGCCATCCTCGTTGCAGTTGCCGTCCATGAAATTCTCTAAGATCGCTCAGGATTCAGCCGAACCATTCATTCGCCGGTGATCGAACTCGCCACAATCATGCCCTCCCCAGTTGAAGCCGGGAACTTGAGATTGACGAACTGCTTGCGATCCCCGGCAATCAGTATGTAGAGCCTGGACACCTGCACTT
>NZ_RZSX01000494.1:0-4790 GCF_004023105.1 Mesorhizobium sp. M5C.F.Ca.IN.020.32.2.1
CAGCGGCACACTGCGCGCCGGCAGCGCCGCGATGATCGTTTCCGGCGTGTCCTCCTCCGGTTCCGGAGCAGGCGCATCGGCGATTTGCGGAATCTCGGCGCGCTTCGCATCCTGAGGCGACACGATGGCAATGCCCGGAAGCTTGCTGTTCTTGGCGGCCGGCGCCGGCTTCGCGGTCGCCAGCTTCACGCTCTTTGACTTCGGCGCTGGCGCGGCCGCCACATCGGCGCTGTCATCGGCCTCGTCTTCACCGCCGCCGAAGAAAGCCGCCAGCAGACCACCGGACTTTTTGAAACCGCCACCTGCGCTGGCCAGTTCGATGGCGGGAGCGCCGGCGCCCTTGCGCGCCTTGTAGGAGGCGAGCGCCTGTGAATAGCCGGGCAGCGGCTTGCCGTCGCTCGGCACATGCAGCGTCTTGCCATTGGGGAACACACGCGCCAGTTCCTGGCGGCTGATGCCCGGCCAGTGGCGCACATTGCCGACATCCATGTGGACAAAGGGCGAGCCGGACCTCGGATAATAGCCGACGCCGCCGCCCTGCATCCGCAGACCGATGTCGCGCAGTTTCTTCAGCGGCACGCCGGGAATGTAGAAGTCCATGGCCTTGCCGAGCATATGCTGGCTTTTCTTGGCGACGCCCCTGCTGCGGCTGCGCAGCATCGAGTTGGTGGACGACGAACGATAACCGCAAACGACCTGGATATAGTCGGTGGCACCGCTCTGCCGGTAAGCCTCCCAGACCAGGTCCAGCAGGCGCGGATCCATCTTGGTCGGCTCGTTGCGGCGCCAGTCGCGCAGGATGACGTTGATCTTTTTCAGACCCGCCTGGTCGTAGCGACCGCCGCGCTTGAAGACGATCTCCGCCTTCTCTTTGGTGTGGAGGTTATAGAGTTTCAGCGAACGTGTCTGGGCGCTGGCGCCGGTCGCAGCCGCTGTAAGGAAGCCAAAGGCGAGAATCACTGCTGCCAGCCATCTCGGCCAGACGCTCATGTGATAATGCCGCCCGTTTGTGTGTCGTTCGACTTTGTTCAAATCAAAAGGCCTTGCAGGCTGCCGTTTGTCCCCGGATTTGACCAACGGATGCGGTGGTGTTCGCATCCGAATATCGATCCTAATGGTTAATCATCGCTTATTGAAGCCGAAATGCGGTAACACCGTGGCAATATCCCGTCAAAAATATTGCGCGGGGTTTCTTGGTAAACTGCTGGTTTAGATCATGTTTCGGCCTTTGCCTGAACACGATCTGTTACCGGCTGCCTCAATGCGTGAACACTGCCGGCAAGCGCGTCACCCCGACGCGCGTCACGCCCGGTCGATGACTGTCGATTGTCCTTGTGCCAGGCTGACAAGCTGGTCCGGACCTGCTTAGTCAGGACGCAAGCCGGTCGATACGGCCTGTTTCCGGATCGATGCCGTACTCCTTGAGCTTCCTGTAGAGCGTGGAGCGGCCGATACCGAGGCGGCGGGCAACTTCGCTCATCTGGCCGTTGTAATGGTCGACGGCGAGCTTGATCATTTCGAGTTCGACGTCGGCCAGCGCGCGCACATTGCCGCGTTCGTCGAGTGCCCGCAGCGTGCCGAATCGGGGCTGCGGCCTGGCCGGCGGATCGAGCTCGGTTGCAGCGATGCCGTTATCGGCCGGCACGTCCTCGCCAGGCGGCGCGATGACCAAAGGCGACGCGTGCAACGCGCCATCCGCATCGAGGTTGACGGTGCCCTCGACCTGCGCCCGGATCTGCGGAAACTCCTCTTCGGTCAGCACATCGCCTTCGCAAAGCACCGAGGCCCGGAAGACGGCGTTTTCCAGCTGCCGGATGTTTCCCGGCCAGTCGTAGGCCTGCAGCATGGCGAGCGCCGCAGCCGAAATGCCGTGCAGGCGGTGACGTGGATCGGTGGGCGCAACCTTCTCCAGGAAGTGCTCGACCAGATAAGGGATGTCGTCGCGACGATCGCGCAGCGGCGGCACGAAGATCGGATAGACGTTCAGGCGATAGAACAGATCCTCGCGGAATTTGCCGTCTTTGACCTGCTGCAGAAGATTGCGGTGTGTCGCCGAGATTAGCCTGATGTCGACCCTGATGGTCGAACGCCCGCCGACCGGATCGACCTCACCGTCCTGCACGGCGCGCAACAGCTTGACCTGCACGTCGAGCGGCAGGTCGCCGATCTCGTCGAGAAATAGCGTGCCCGAATGCGCTTCGACGAACTTCCCGGTGTGTTTTTCGGTGGCGCCGGTGAACGAGCCCTTCTCGTGGCCGAACAGGATCGATTCGACCAGATTGTCGGGGATGGCGCCGCAATTGACGGTAACGAAGGGTTTTGAGCGGCGATCGCCGCTGCCCTGGATGGCGCGCGCCACCAGTTCCTTGCCGACACCGGATTCGCCCTCGATCAGGATCGGGATGTTGGACGCGGCCGCCTTCTGGCCGAGACGGATCACCCGGTCCATCGCCGGGCTGTGCGTGATCATGTCCTTGAAGGTCAGATGGCCGCCGCGCCGCCGCGACGTGCGCTTCACTTCGCCCTCGACCGCCTCGACCTTGAGCGCATTGCCGATCGATGCCTGCAGCCTATCGGGAGATGCCGGCTTGACGACGAAATCGAAAGCACCATGACGCATGGCCGAAACGACGGTCTCGATGCCACCCTGGGCGGTTTGTACGATGACCGGAACTTGGATGCCGCGCTCACGCATCGCCTTCAGCACGCCGATGCCGTCGAGGCCCGGCATGACGAGGTCGAGGATGACCACCGACACGTCGCGCGCGTTGGGCCCGTCGAGCGCGTCGAGACCGGCCTCGCCGCCATCCGTGATGATCGCGCTGTGGCCGAATTTCGTCACGGCCGCCTCGAGCAGCCTGCGCTGCACGGGATCATCATCGACTATGAGTATGGAACCTGTCATGACTGGTTCAACGATGCTCGCCCAATATGCCCACCCAAGGGAATCCGCCCTATGGATCATCTTGGCACAGGGTTCTAAATAAGGTTTCAAAAAACCCGGTGAACGAATTCCTTAGGATTTGACCGGCTTTCTCATACCCATTTGAATCTTTGAGTCTGGCCGCTTGGGTCCTGCAATCTGGAAAGTATCGGCAATGCGCATGGTTTTTGGTCGGCAGCTTGCGGCGGCAGCGTCCGGTCAGGGCGCGGCGGAGCTTGGCGACCTGCCGGAATGGGATCTCGCAGATCTCTATTCGGGGATGGACGCCCCCGAGCTGAAGCGGGACATCGCCAGGGCGGCGGCCGATGCCATCAGCTTCGAGAGCCGCTGGAAAGGCACGCTCGCAGCCGAGGCGGAGCGTGCCGACAGCGGCAGGCTGGGCGAGGCACTTGCCGAATATGAGGCGCTGGAGGAACTGATCGGCCGGATCGTCTCCTATGCCGGACTGATCTATGCCGGCAACACCGCGGATCCGCAGCGCGCCAAGCTCTATGGCGACATTCAGGAGAAGATGACCGACGCCAGCGCGCATCTTCTGTTTTTCGCGCTCGAACTGAATCTCATCGACGACGCCGCGATCGAAACCGCGCTTGCTGCCGATCCCGCATTCGCTCACTACCGGCCGTGGGTGCTCGATCTGCGCATGGACAAACCCTACCAGCTGGAAGATCGCGTCGAGCAGCTTTTCCATGAGAAGTCGGTTACCGGACGCGGCGCCTGGAACCGCTTGTTCGACGAAACGATGACCGATCTGCGCTTCGACATCGATGGCGAGGAGCTTACCCTGGAGCCGGCGCTGAACCGCCTCCAGCACGCCGATGGCGAGGTGCGCCGCCGGGCCTCTGAAGCGCTGGCCGCAACCTTCCGCAAGAATCTGCGCACGTTCACGCTGGTCACCAACACGCTGGCCAAGGACAAGGAGATTTCCGACCGCTGGCGCGGCTTCGAGGACATCGCCGATTCTCGCCATCTCGCCAACCGCGTCGAGCGCAGCGTGGTGGATGCGCTGGCCTCAGCCGTTCGCGACGCCTATCCGCGTCTGTCGCACCGCTACTACCAGATGAAGGCGCGCTGGCTCGGCATGGAAGTGATGAATCACTGGGACCGCAACGCGCCGTTGCCGGAGACCCCGCAAGCGATCATCGGCTGGGACGAGGCCAAGAACACGGTGCTTTCCGCCTATCAGCGCTTTTCACCTGACATGGCGGAGATCGCCCGGGTTTTCTTCGACCGCAACTGGATCGACGCGCCGGTAAGGCCTGGCAAGTCGCCGGGCGCCTTTGCGCATCCGACCGTGCCGTCGGCGCATCCCTATGTTCTGCTCAACTACATGGGCAAGCCGCGCGACGTGATGACGCTGGCGCATGAGCTTGGTCACGGCGTGCATCAGGTGCTGGCTGCAGGCCAGGGCGCGCTGATGGCCTCGACGCCGCTGACGCTGGCCGAGACCGCATCCGTCTTCGGCGAGATGCTGACCTTCCGTTCGCTGCTGGACCAGACCACGGATAAACGCGAGCGCAAGGCCATGCTCGCCCAGAAGGTCGAGGACATGATCAACACGGTCGTGCGCCAGATCGCTTTCTACGAATTCGAACGCAAGGTGCATGCCGAGCGCAAGAACGGCGAACTGACATCCGACAGGCTCGGCCAGTTCTGGCTGGAAGTGCAGGCGGAAAGCCTCGGGCCGGCGATCAAGCTGCGCGACGGTTACGAGGTCTTCTGGACCTATATTCCACACTTCATCCATTCGCCCTTCTACGTCTACGCCTATGCTTTCGGCGACTGCCTGGTGAATTCGCTCTATGCGGTCTATCAGAATGCCGAGCGTGGCTTTCAGGAGAAATAT
>NZ_RZSX01000495.1:0-4768 GCF_004023105.1 Mesorhizobium sp. M5C.F.Ca.IN.020.32.2.1
GGCATTAGGGAGGCGACGCTGTCGACCGGCGCAGCCATCATTTCCGGCAGCGCTTATGATGCGATTGCCGAGGATATGGTCGACATGGAGACCTTCGCCTGCCTGCGAGCCTGCCAATTGTTCGGCGTGCCGCTCGTCGGCCTGCGCGGCATTTCCGACGGGGCTGCCGATCTCCGGCATGTCGGCGACTGGAAGGAGTATCTCCACGTCATCGACGAGAAGCTGGCGGAAGCGGTCACGCGGCTGGAACAGGCGATCGGGTCCGGCGCGCTGCAATTTGGACCGTCGCATGAAGACGCGCAATCGGATTGAGGGAGGCACCTCGCAACCCATTGCGCCGACTCGTTTCTTTCTCTAAACGCTCGCCATGAAGATAGCCAATCATCCCGACACCGTCCTGATTGTCGATTTCGGCAGCCAGTTCACGCAGCTCATCGCCAGGCGCATCCGCGAGGCCGGCGTCTTTTCCGAGATCGTGCCGTTCCAGTCGGCCGAAGCGGCGTTCAAGCGCATCAATCCGAAGGCGGTGATCCTGTCCGGCGGCCCGGCCTCGACCGGCGACATCGGCAGCCCGCGCGCGCCGCAGATCGTCTTCGACGCCGGCGTGCCGGTGCTCGGCATCTGCTATGGCCAGATGGCCATGTGCGTGCAGATGGGCGGCGTCGCCGAAAGCTCCGACCATCGCGAATTCGGCCGTGCCTTCGTCGAGATCCAGAAGGACAGCCCGCTGTTTGAGGGCTTGTGGGCGCCCGGCCAGCGCCACCAGGTGTGGATGAGCCATGGCGACCGCGTCATCTCCCTGCCCAAGGGATTTGAGGTGTTCGGAAAATCGGAAGGCTCGCCCTTCGCCATCTTCGGCAATGTCGAGCGCAAGATGTACGGCATCATGTTTCACCCCGAAGTGGTGCACACGCCGGACGGCGCCCGGCTGCTGCAAAACTTTGTCCACAAGATCGCCGGCATCGAGGGCGACTGGACGATGCGCGCCTACCGCGAGCACGCGGTCGAGACGATCCGCAAGCAGGTCGGCAAGGGCAAGGTCATCTGCGCGCTTTCGGGCGGCGTCGATTCCTCGGTCGCCGCGCTGCTGATCCATGAGGCGGTCGGCGACCAGCTCACCTGCATCCTTGTCGACCACGGGCTGATGCGCAAGGACGAGGCATCTGGTGTGGTGGAGATGTTTCGCCAGCACTACAATCTGCCGCTCATCCTGGTCGACGCCTCGGACCGTTTTATCGGCGCGCTCGAGGGCGAGTCGGACCCGGAGAAGAAGCGCAAGACCATCGGCCGGCTGTTCATCGAGGTGTTCGAGGAAGAGGCCGAGAAACTTGGCGGCGCCGATTTCCTGGCGCAGGGCACGCTCTATCCCGACGTCATCGAAAGCGTTTCCTTCACCGGCGGCCCGTCGGTGACGATCAAGTCGCACCACAATGTCGGCGGCCTGCCCGAGCGCATGAACATGCAACTGGTCGAGCCGCTGCGCGAACTGTTCAAGGACGAGGTGAGGGCGCTCGGCAAGGAACTCGGCCTGCCCGACAGCTTCATCGGCCGGCATCCGTTTCCCGGCCCTGGTCTCGCCATCCGCTGCCCGGGCGGCATCACCCGCGAAAAGCTGGAGATCCTGCGCGAGGCCGACGCCATCTATCTCGACGAGATCCGCAAGGCCGGCCTCTACGACGCCATCTGGCAGGCCTTCGCCGTGCTGCTGCCGGTGCAGACCGTTGGTGTGATGGGCGATGGCCGCACCTATGAATTCGTCTGCGCGCTACGCGCAGTCACCTCGGTCGACGGCATGACGGCGGATTTCTACCACTACGACATGGCGTTCCTCGGTGCCGCCGCCACCCGCATCATCAACGAAGTGCGCGGCATCAACCGCGTCGTCTACGACGTGACGAGCAAGCCGCCCGGCACGATCGAATGGGAATAAAGGTGCATCATTAGCTAGCTTTCGGTAAGTATCGATCAGAGTTGTATAAGCCTCTGAAATAAGTGTGTTTTCCTTACTGCATCTATCGCCATCTATCGCCTGGAAGCGGAATCATTTGGCGGTAAATTTGACGGCATGCGTTTCAGCGTTCTCTTTCCTGCCATGCAATACCGTCGTCCCGCCGATTGCAAGCGCACTCACTTCTTGCCCATCAAAGCATTGAAATACAATGATCGTTCCTAACAGTTGACGGTAAAAATTAATGACGGTAAAATTGGCGGCCGAGAAACCCAAGTTGTGATCCGATCCTCTGTCATTATGTTAACAGATATTGCCCTTAAGCGGCTGAAACCGAAAGACAAAATGTACAAAGTTGCCGACCGTGACGGTATGTACGCTGCGGTGTCTCCGACTGGGCAGATTGCGTTTCGGTACGACTACCGGACCAATGGTCGGAGAGAGACTGTGACGCTGGGCCGATATGGGAACGGAGGTCTCACGCTGGCAGAGGCACGCGACCGCTGCCTTGCCGCGCGAAAAATGGTGGCAGCCGGAAAGTCGCCGGCGCAAGAAAAGCAGCGCGAGAAGCGTCGCCTGTCAGGCACGGCGAGCTTCGGGGATCAAGGCAAGCGCTGGTTAAAGGAAGCGAAGATGGCGGATAGCACCCGCTCGATGCGCAAGGCTATTTTCGATCGCGACATTTTGCCGATTTGGGAAAAAAGACTCCTAACCGAAATAACACCTGACGACTTGCGGGCGCTCTGCGCAAAGGTGAGGGATCGTGGTGCGCCGGCAACCGCCGTCCATATCCGCGATGTCGTGAAGCAGATCTATAGCTACGCCATTCTGCACGGCGAGAAGATCGCCAACCCTGCGGACGAGGTGGGACCAGCCTCAATTGCCACGTTCGAGGCGAAAGACCGCGCTCTGTCGCCTGCAGAAATCCGGATAATGCTGAAAGAGTTGGAAAACGTGCCGACGCTGCCGACGATTCGGGTCGGCCTAAAGTTCATCCTGCTCACGATGGTCCGAAAGAGTGAACTACTCGAGGCGACTTGGGACGAGGTCGATTTCGAGAACGCCGTCTGGAGCATCCCAAAAGAGCGAATGAAGCGGAAGAAGCCGCATAACGTCTACCTGTCACAGCAATCCCTCGATATCATGATCGCGCTCAAGACTTGTGCGGCGAACTCCCGATATGTGCTGCCGTCCCGCTACGATGCCGATGAGCCCATGTCGCGCGCGACGTTCAATCGGGTAACCGCGGCGATTGTCGAGCGGGCAAAGCAGCAAGACTTTCCGCTCGCGCCTTTCACAGTGCACGACCTTCGGCGCACCGGCTCAACACTCCTGAACGAGATCGGATTTAATCGCGACTGGATTGAGAAATGCCTTGCCCACGACGACAGGCGGTCCTCTCGAGGTGTCTACAACAGAGCTGAATATGAGCCGCAGCGTCGTCATATGCTGCAGGAATGGGCGGACATGGTCGATGCGTGGGCGGCAGGCAAAAAGCACACGCCCAGACTCCAGCCGCCTGCAGAGGCAGCGGTTATCCTTGATCCGATTTGACGGGTCTTGCCTTTCGTAGTCTTACGTCAGGCGCAGGCTTGGTCTTGATTTTTCCGACAGATGACGCATTCCGCCGCTCCTCGATCCACGCTTCGACTTCTGCCAAGTCCCAAACAACACAGCGGGCGGTGAGATTGAAGCGTCGTGGGAACTCGCCACGCTGTTCCATCTCATAGACGGTCGTATCAGACAGGGGAACGATTTCTCGCAGCTGCGACCGGCGAACAGTTCGCACTACTCGACGCGACGCGATGTGTGGTAGAACCAGAAGTGGATCCGGCTGCCCAATTTCGATGCCCTTGAATTTATCGACCTCGGAAGACTGCTGCCGTTTGACCATTTGCGTGACCGGGATGGATTGCCTTACTGGCCAACAATCGCGCAACTTTTCGAGGTTTCGTACAGCCCTCAATTGCGACCACGTATCCTCGCCTACTGACGTGAAGACTCAAGGGCATTTCACTGCGGATTATGTCAGGACCGCACCACCAATGGGATCCATCGAGCAGGCGCTGCATAAGGTCCGACAGGCGATCCTTGCTGCAGGCTTCTCGATGCTCGAATATCTCAAGCTGCGCGCTGACAATGACCTTGCGCCAATTGACGCGTTAATCGGCCGGCGCGGCTAGATCGCGGCGGAGGCGAAGCGCCGCGAGATCACGCTCACAGCCGAGGACGCGAAGCGCCGCCGGCTTCGCAGTTACGCCGTCGCCGATCTCACCAATCATGAGAGATTGCCGACATGGACAGCGAGACTTGGTCTTTGGTTAAACGGCAGCAGGCTCGGCGGTCGCAACGGCTACCTTGTCAAATACTGTGATGAGAAACGTTGCATCGCCAACATCTTCATCGAAGATGTGCTCGCATATTTCGAATTCCTGCGTGCCTTAGCGTGGCTGATCACGGAGGACGGCAGAACAGCCGATGCCGACCGACAAAAGGTGAAAGGCAATGAAGGCGAGCATAGTTCCTGCTCCGCTTGGTTGTTTGCGGAACCGGACCGAGTGTTGGAAAATGAAAGTTGGGGACAGTGCTCTCCGGCAGTTGATTGCAGACGCATCACAATGCGTATTACTCCGACTCAACCGCGCGGGGAAAACCAATGGCGAAGAAACCCAATGAGACTACGAGCAAGAAAGTTGCTTCGACGGCATCCAAGTTGCTTCGTTCTAACAGCTCCTCAAAGGCAGTCAAATCGGTCGCGGGATCCGCTCTTACGCAAAGGGTGAAAAAAAAGAAATAGCGCCGGTTTGACAGACATGAAGC
>NZ_RZSX01000496.1:0-4763 GCF_004023105.1 Mesorhizobium sp. M5C.F.Ca.IN.020.32.2.1
GTCATGGCCTTTGAAAACGGGTGACGCGAATGCGCGGCCATGTCGGCGGCGATTGCCAGCATGCCCGGATCAATCGAGTCCGCATTGACCAGCCGGGGCTGGCCGAGCGTGAGCGTGCCGGTCTTGTCGAACACGGCAGTATCGATCGCCGCGAGGCGCTCCATGGCCGAACCGTCCTTGACCATGATACCGCTCTCGAAAAGCCGCCGCGCCGCGACCACTTGGACGATCGGCACGGCGAGGCCGAGCGCGCAGGGGCATGTGATGATGAGAACAGCGATGGCGATCGTCATCGCCCGGTGCCAGTCGCCGGTCGCCGCCATCCAGCCCAGGAATGTCACGAAGGCGGTGAGATGAACCAGGGGCGCGTAGAGTGCCGACACGCGATCAGCGATGCGGCGATAGTGCGCGCGACCGCCCTCGGCGGATTCCATCAGCCGAACCATCTCCGCCAGGAACGAATCCTTTGCGGCGGCTGTCGCCTGGATCGTCAGCGGGCCGGTAAGATTGAGCACGCCGGCCTGTACTGCTTCGCCCGGCGCCACGTTTTTCGGCGTGCTTTCGCCTGAGGCCAGCGAGCAGTCGAGATCCGACGTTCCCTGGATGATCTTGCCGTCGACGGGGATCCTCTCACCGGCCGCGATCAACAACCGCATGCCTGGTTCGATCTCGCCGACCGGCAGATAGTCGCGCGCGCCGTCGCCGCGCATCACCATTGCGCCACGCGCGGCCATCTGAGACAGGCCCTTCACGGCAGTCCGGGCACGCTCCCGCATCACATGATCCAGCGTGCGCCCGATCAAAAGGAAGAACAGCAGCGATACCGACGCGTCGAAATAGGCGTGGTCGCCATGATTGATCGTCTCATAGAGGCTCATGGCATAGGCGAGCGAAACACCGACCGCGATGGGCACGTCCATATTCATGCGACCATGGCGCAAAGCATTCCAGGCCGAACGGAAGAAGATTCCGCCGGCGAAGGCGAGGGCAGGAATGGCGATCAGCGCCGAGACCCAGTGAAACAGGTCGCGGGTAGCACCTTCGGCGCCGGACCAGACAGAGACCGAAAGCAGCATGATGTTCCCCGCCGCAAAGCCGGCAACAGCGACAGCGCGGATCAGTTCGGCAAGCGTCTTGTCCTTGTCATCGACCTCGGGTGTGAACAGATGCGCCTCGTAGCCCAGCCTGCCAAGCGCGGCGACGAAGGGTGGCACCTCGTCTCCTCGCCACCGGACCGCGACCCGCTTCGTCGACAGGTTGACGCGCGCGCTTTCGACGTGATCGAGCTTTCCAAGTGCCGCCTCGATCGTCTGGATACAGGCGGCGCAATGAACCGTCGGCACTGAAAGATCGGTCTGCCGAAGATCATCGCCAAGCGATCGGCTCGCCAACCTGATCTCCTGGCTGGATGGCAGGACCGACGTGGCGCCGTTCAGATCCAGCGCCATTTCAGCGCCCGGTGCACAACAGCTCATTGCAGCGCTCCATGAGAAATCATAATCCTGCGGACGTCGCGATAGGGTCGTGTCAGGCCGGCATCGGTGTCGACTTCGACGATCCAGACGCCGTCCTTCGGCATATGCTGGGCGGCGAACTCCTGGCCGGAGGCGAGGGCGAGCGTGACGGACTTGTCCTCTTTCTCGTAGGCGGGATGACGAAACAGCACCTTGACGCCGTGCAGAGGAACCGGCTTGCCTGCAGCGTCGGAGAGGCTGTAGCGGACTTCGCCCCATGCGATGGTCAGCTTGCCGGTCCAACCGAGCGCTGCTTGAGCGCGGCCGGCCTCGGCCTCCTTGTTGAATTGCTGGCTGGCCACATAGGTGTTCTCGACGACGAGGCCGGTCCAACTCGTATTGGCGAGCGTGGCCATGGTCAGGTTGACCGCGATGACCACCCCGAAGAAGGTGAGAATGATGGCCAGCATGTGCCTGCCGGTGAATTCGCGAGGCTTTTGGGCATTGGCGGTCATTTGGCGGCCTCTGGCGCGTTGAATGTGGCGGCGTACTCGTTCGACTCGAAGCTCGCCTTATCCTCGACACGGAACTTGAAGGTCTGTGCCGGGGCGTGGATCTGGTCCGCCGGTTGGCGAACGAAGACCTTCAACGTTTTCAGGCGGTCGGGTTCGACCGGGATGGCGAAAGACCGGCCGGCCGGGATGTCGTCGCCGACGACGACCATGTCGGCACCCTCCAGACCCTGCATGGTGACGACGATTGTCCTTGGCTCAGGGATCATGTTGAGCAGCTTGACGCTATAGCCATTGCGGATGGAGCCATCGGATAGTGTGACGAATTGCGGATTGCGGTCATGCAGCACGTTCAGTTCGAGCCGATCGCGCGTCAGCAGCGAATAGAGCAGGCCCAGCCCGATCAGCGACCACAAGCCCATGTAGACGTAGGTGCGCGGCCGGAAGATCTTGCGAATGTGAAAATGCGCCACCTGATCGGAGAAGGTGCCGACAGCAGTCCTGACCAGCGACGGATTGATTGAACTGGAGCCGCCTGCGGTCGCCAGCATCATGTTGGCGTTGTAGTCGGAGAGCGTCGCGTAGGAGATCAGCCCGCGCTCCTTGCCGAGCTTGTCCATGACGCCGTCGCAGGCGTCGATACACAGCGCGCAGGTAATGCATTCGAGCTGCTGGCCGTCGCGAATGTCGATTCCCATTGGGCAGACCGCGACGCAGGCATTGCAGTCGACGCAGTCGCCGACGGACTGCCCCGAGGCTTGCACCTTCTTGGCGTGGCGCGATCGCGGCTCGCCGCGCCAGTCATTGTAGGTGACGGTGAGCGAATTCTCATCGAGCATGGCTGCCTGGATGCGCGGCCATGGGCACATATAGGTGCAGACCTGTTCGCGCATCAGGCCGCCGAAGGTGTAGGTCGTCGCCGTCAGCACGGCGATGGTGATGTAGGCGACAGGTGCGGCGGTACCGGTGAAAAGCTCGCCCACAAGTGTTGGTGCATCAGCGAAATAGAAAATCCAGGCGCCACCGGTCGCCGCCCCTATGACAAGCCAGATGGCGTGTTTCGAGACCCGCAGCATCAGCTTGCGGGCGGTCCAGGGGCCGGCATCGAGTTTCATGCGGGCGTTGCGGTCCCCCTCAATCGCACGCTCGACGACAAGGAACAGATCGACCCACACGGTCTGCGGACATGCATAGCCGCACCAGGCACGGCCGACAGCAGAGGTAATCAGGAAAAGTCCAACACCGGCCATGACCAGGAGGCCGGCCACATAGAAGAATTCCTGCGGCCAGATCTCGATGAAGAAAAAGTAGAAGCGCCGATTGGTGAGATCGAGCAGCACGGCCTGGTCCGGGGCAAATGGGCCACGATCCCAATGCAGCCACGCAGTCAGGTAATAGATGCCAAGTGTGATCGTCATCACCAGCCATTTGAAGCGGCGAAAGTTGCCCGAGGCGCGCTTCGGAAAGATCTTTTGACGCGCGGCATAAAGGGGCTTGCGGGTTTTGGCGGCATTGACAGTTTCTGTTTCGAGCCGTGTCAACTGCGTCTTGTCACGCACGTGCAACTCCACTTTCCCAGCCAATGTCAGGGGCACCTGTCGAAAAGCCTCGCGGTAGGACAGCCTTGCCGGGTTGTGCAGATCGCATTAGGAATGGTGTCGAGGCCCGGCTCGCGCCGGGCCTCGTCCGCTTGGCAGGGGTGACCGAAGAATAGGGCTTCCATTCCTATTCTCCGCCGCCAAGCGAATGGACATAAACTGCAAGTTCCTTGACCTTGATCTCGCCGAGACGGCCAACCCAGGCCGGCATGACGCCCTGCTTTGGCGCACGAACCTGGGCGGCGATGGCCGTCTCGCCGGACCCGTAAAGCCAGATCGCGTCAGTCAGGTCGGGGGCGCCGAATTCCCTGTTGCCTTTTGCATTGTCGCCGTGACAAGCGACGCAGTTCTCGGCAAAGACCTTGGCGCCGGGTTGGATCAGACTTGCATCGCGGACCTTGCCGGAAAGGCTGGCCACGTAGGCGCTGACTTGTGCGATCTGGTCGGCGGTGATGATGTCGCCGAAGGCCGGCATTTCTGACAGTCGCGTGTCCGGATCGGAAGCAAAGCGGAGGCCGTGCGTGATCGTCTGCTTGATCTGGTCGGGGCTGCCGCCCCAGAGCCAGTCATCGTCATTCAGGTTGGGAAAGCCCTTCGACCCCTGAGCGCCGGAGCCGTGGCATTGCGTACAGTTGACCTTGAACGCGGCAGCCCCGGCAGCGACCGCGAATTCGCGCAAGGCATCGTCGGTCAAGATCTCCGAGACGCTCTTTGCCTGGATGGCTGCAACATACTTGCCCTTGGCGGCCTCGGCCGCGGCAAGGTCGTTCTTGACGTCCTTACGGCTTGAATAGCCGAGCATGCCCTTGGTTGCCGAGGTCAGCATCGGCCATGCCGGGTATGCGGTCGTATAGACGAGCGCCCACGCTATGGTGACGTAGAAGGTAATCACCCACCATCGCGGCAGAGGATTGTTGAGCTCCCTGATGCCGTCCCATTCATGGCCGGTGGTTGAGACGCCGGAGACCTCATCGATGTGCTCGTCGCTCATGATCACTCGTCCTCGAGCGGAATGCGGGCAGCTTCGTCGGCCAGCCTTCGGCTGCCGGGGCGTAGGGCAAAGGCGATGCACCCGACGAAGAACAGCGCCATCGCAACCAGGCCCCAGCTGTCGGCAAACGCCCGCATCAAATTGTAGGTCATCAGCGTTCTCCTCAGCGGTAGCCGGCGGCTTCGTCGTAATTTTTGAAGTCGACCAG
>NZ_RZSX01000497.1:0-4756 GCF_004023105.1 Mesorhizobium sp. M5C.F.Ca.IN.020.32.2.1
ATGCAGGACAAAGGCCCTGGCGCCGCCGAGATTCGGGATGCGCGGAACCTTGCTCACGACACCACCCTCAGGCGTGGGCGGCCGAACGTCTCGGTCCGGTCATAGCGGGACAGATAGGGATCGGGCGCGACACCCTCGGTCACCGTGACGGTCTTGAACGCGGTGCCCTCGATGCGCCCGATCTGCACCGGCAAGGTGGCGTGCTGGGTCTGAGGATCGATGGAGATGTCGCCGAGCGGGGTTCGAAACGAGGTTCCGGCAAAAGCCCGGGGAAGGTCCGGCCATTGTGCGCCGGGATTGCGGGCGAGGATTTCGGCAAGCGTCCGCACCGAGGCATAGGCGGCCGCCTCGAAGGATGAGGCAGGCATGACGGAGGGCGCCGAAACACCCTGGCGATCCGCTGCCGAGATATCGTGAAAGTACGGCCCGACGGAAAGGTGGCCGTTGCCCGCCTCGTTGAGCGCCGGCAACTCGCATTCGGTCAGATTGCAGGACAGGATCGGGCAGCGCTCCGGCCTGAAATGCGGGTCGCGTTCGGCAAGTTCGGCATAGGCCGCGATGAAGGCATAGGACGAGGAGCCGATCAGGTTGTTCAGGATGAACTCCGGCCGGGTGGCCTGGATCTCGGCGATCAGCCTGGAGACATCGACCTCGCCGAGCGGCAGATAGCGTTCGCCCAAAACCTTGCCGCCGGCGTCGGCGATCAGGTCACGGGCGACACGGTTGGTCTCCCAGCCCCAGATATAGTTGGAGCCGAGCAGGAAGCCGTTGGCGCCGAAGCGCGGCACGACATGGGCCAGCAGCGGGACGAGATGCTGGTTCGGGCAAGCGTGCATGTAGACGACATGCTCGTTCGCTTCGAAGCCCTCATAGGGGCAGGCGTACCAGAGCGTGCCGCCGGCGCGCTCGAGGATCGGAATGACCTCCTTGCGGCTCCATGACGTGATGCAGCCAATGATGTGGCGCGCGCCGCTGTTGGCGAGAATGTCGGCGCATCCCGTCGCATAGCCGTCGATGTTGCCTTGCGGGTCGCGCTCCACCGGAACGAATTCGATTGGGATCGCGGGATCGGCGTTGACATCGGCGATGGCCGTCATCGCACCCGAACGGCAGGATTCGGACAGCAGGCGGTAGTTGCCCGACCGCGAGTAAAGGATGCCGATTTCGATACGCCGTCCCAAGCAAATCCCCAAAATAACAATGCCCCGCAGCCGCCGCCGCGGAAGGCGAGGCATACGAGGCATTTTTGCCGCCCGGCGGTCGGAGCCGGTATTTCCCCAATAGCGTATTCGGTACGGCGGGTCAGTCAAGCGGGAAAGTGAGGGCGCCAGGCTAAGCCCTCAGCCTCGCCCCGTCAGGATCGAAGAACGGCATCGCCGACACCACCGCGCGTGTCGGCGCACCATCGATGTCGAAGCTGAGCACGGTGCCGATCTGCGTGAACGGCAGCCGCAGATGCGCGGTCGCCAGCACCTTGCCCAGGGAATAGCCGTGGTCGCTATAGGTGACGACGCCGGCATCCTCGCCGTCGGCCAGAACCCGCGCATTCGCCGCGGCCGGCATGCCGCCTTCGACGATCAGCCCGGTCCAGCGCTCGTCGACGCCTGTGTCGCGGATCTTGAGCAGCGCCTCGCGGCCGACGAAATCGCCCTTGTCGAACCTGATCCAGCGATCGAGGCCGACATGAAACGGCGTGCGGGTCTCGTCCATGTCGATGCCGTGCGCCGGATAGGACTTCTCCAGTCCAAGCGTGAACATCGCCAGCACGCCATAGGGTTTCAGGCCGAAGTCCTGACCTGACCGGATCAACGTGTCCCAGACTGCAGCGGCCTCGTCGGCCGGAACGAACAGCTCGAAGCCGAGCTCGCCGGTCACGCCGGTGCGCGAGATCAGCAGTCTCGTCTCGCCGATGCGCCCTGTGGTGAACGACCAGCGTTTCAGCCCGTCGAGATCGGCGTCCTGCACCAGCACCTTCAAAACGTCGCGCGAGCGCGCCCCTGTATCGTCGGAAAGGCGATGGCCGCCGTGATGTCGGTGACATAGGCCTTTCGCCCCTCGGCGTGATGCAGCAGCCAAAGCAGCATTTTCTGGCGGTTGACCGAGCCGGTCACCAGCATGAAATGCTCGGGCCCGAGCCTGAACACGGTGAGGTCGTCCATGATGCCGCCGTCCTGCAGGCAGATGGTGGAATAGCGCACCTGGCCCGGCCGCATGGCGGCGGCGTCGTTGACGATGACATGGTTGACCAGGGCCTCGGCATCCGGACCCTTGATGTCCATCTTGCCCATGGTGCTGAGGTCCTGGACACCGACATTCTCGCGGGTGTTCAGATGCTCGTCGGCGACGCCGGAATAGTATCTGGCCGAGATGAAATCGCCGCCGACCCGGCCCATCGTCGCGCCGAGTTCGACGATGCTGCTGTAAAAGGGCGAGCGTCTTTCCGGCACGAGGTTCTCTTCCGGTTAAAAAGGCTTGGCGCCCGCTCCGGAGCGCCTTTATGCGTCCCGCCTACTCGCCGTAGACGTCGAAGGCAAAATACTTGTCGTTGATTTCCTTGTATTTGCCGTTGGCGCGCAGCGCGTCGATCGCCGTGTCGAGCTTGTCGGCCAGTTCCTTGTTGCCCTTCTGCAGCGCGATGCCGACGCCTGGACCATGAATGGCCGGGTCGGGGGCCAGGGTGCCGAGCAGTTTGCAGCAGGCGCCTTCGGGCTTCTTCAGCCATTCGGTCAGCAGGATCGAGCCGTCCATCACCGCGTCGAGGCGACCGTTGACCATGTCGGTGCGGGCATCGTCGCCGGTCGGATAGGGCTTGATGGTCGAGCCTGCGTATTTCTGCTCGGCGAAATTCTGGTGGATCGTCGCGCTCTGCACGCCAAGCGCCTTGCCTTTCAGGTCCTCGGGCGAGGTGCCCGTTACAGTCGAATCCTTCAGCACCGCGATAGCCGGCGGCGTCTGGTAGTATTTGTGGGTGAAGTCGACCTTCTCGGCCCGCTCCGGCGTGATGGTGATGTTGATGATGGCATCGAACTTGCCGGCCTGCAGTGCCGGGATCGAGCCGTCGAAATCCTGTACGACGAACTCGCATTCGGTCTTCATCTCGGTGCACAGCGCTCTGCCGAGGTCGATGTCGAAACCGCCCAGCGTGCCGTCGGCATTGGCATAATTGAAAGGCGGATAGGCGCCCTCGGTGCCGAGCCTGAGTTTCTTGTCCTGGGCAGAGGCGGCGCCGGTGGCGACAGTTATGGCGATGGACGCAGCAAGCACGAAACGACCGAAAGGACGCATGATCCAGATCTCCATTGACGGGAGAAGTCTACGGAGTTTTGTGTGCGCGGCGGAGACGGAAACGACATGCCCCGCGGCGATCACGGCGTGGCCGAGCATAGCCGTTAGTTTCCGGGGAGCTTCAGATTGTTCTCGATGGTCTCGCTCGCCCAAGCGAGCCTTTCGCGATCGTCTGGGCGCAACGGAGCCTCGACCGCGACGGTGAACAAATGCAGGGCGAGGCTTTCGGACAAAAGCCATGCGGTGACCTGTTCGCTGACGATCATGCGCCCCTTGTCGAGCTTCTTGATGTTTCCGGTGATCAGGTCCGCACAGTGCAGCATGGCCTCGGGATAAGCGCTTTCACGCCAGGCGGCCAGTGCAGCTGCCACATCCATTCCGGCAAGCACCATGCCCTCCAGCCAGGGAACTGCATTCCCTTTATCGGGGTGCTTGGTCAATGTTTTTCGCCAGGCAGCCTGAAACAGGGCTTCGACGGCCTGCTGTTCTTCCGATGGCCAATCGCGCCAAGAGGTCCTTTCAAGTTTTGCGGCAATCACGTTGGGCTCGAACCCCATACAAGGTTCGCCTTGGATAGCAAGTTCAAGCACCCTCGGCAGAAAGTGCCGGTAGTCATCGACGTCGCCGACTGTCCATATGGCCGATCCGGCATAGGTGCCGAGTTTTTCTCCGCTGAGTTGCCGTAGCTTATCACTGGATACTGCCCGAAAGATTGCCTCCGCATCTTCGATCGGCGAGCTATGGAGGAGACGGGGCAGCGGATAAGACGCGAAGACGTCATAGACGCGCTCGACCGCGCCGGCCAGATCAGATCCAGGCTCAGCCCCCAAGGAATTTGGACTGGTCATCCAACACAACCCCGAACATTTCCTTGGCTTGCTCAGTCGTATAATATCCAAGCCTGACATCCCTCAGCACCAGTTCCGGGTCGCGCGCCAGGGGATCGCCATAGCCGCCGCCGCCCGGCGTGCCGACGCGCACGCGGTCGCCGGCCCTCAGCGCGATGTCCTGCTCCTTGGAGAGGTGCGGCGGCACGTGTTCCTTGCCGTCGCGGAACACGGTCACCGTGTTGACCGCGCCGTCCTTGCCGCCGAGCGCGCCTTGCGGGCCGAAGCGGCCGTGGTCCATGACGAAGGAGGCGCGGGCGTCGCCGCGCAGGATCTCGACCTCATAGGCGAGGCCAAAACCGCCGCGATGCTTGCCGGCGCCGCCCGAGCCTTCGCGCAGGGCATAATGGCGGTAGAGCACCGGAAAAGCCTGCTCCATGATTTCGACCGGCGGCGATTTTGAAATGCCGATGGTCGAGCAGCCATTGGTCAGGCCGTCATGGCCGGCATTGCCGCCATAGCCGCCGCCGGAGATCTGATACATGACGTAATCGCGGCCGCGGGCCGGATCGTTGCCGCCGAGCGCGAAATTGCCGCTGGAGCCGGCCGGGGCCGCCGTCACCTTGTCCGGCAGCGCCTGCACC
>NZ_RZSX01000498.1:0-4734 GCF_004023105.1 Mesorhizobium sp. M5C.F.Ca.IN.020.32.2.1
TCTTGCCGGCGTCCTAGCCGCCGAGGAGTCGCTGGCAATCCGTACCTGAAAGCGAAAGGCGGTTAGTCCGACTTTAGAGAAACGCGATCGCTGGGTTGCTGGCGTTGACGATCTAAATTGATATTGGCCTACCGAGTCGGCGGGAATTACGGGAATTACGGTGACAGTGCACCATTTCTATCCCCGCCTGCCGCCTCTTTCCGATTTCACGGCTGTCCGGTTTGCCGGGCCCAGAAGTGCTTCTCTGCCCGTCGGCTGCGCAGATGCCGAAATCGGCGGCGCGGCGATGCAAGTCGAGCCATACGGTCAATCTACAGCGACAGCCGAGCGAACATGCCAAACAGTGCACTGTCACCGTAATTCCACTGGCTGGAGTCGGCGGTGCGAAGGAGATCATCTTCTTCACGGGATGACCCGCCAACCAGCCTTTGGGACAGGAGTCGAGATCGCGAACCTCGCTGTGCGCACCGGCATCTCGATGTTGCAATTACATTAGCGTGAGCGCATGTTTTCGTCAGCCGGCGCAAGCCGGTTAGGCCCGGTGGCTGGCCGGTCACCCCCATAGGCTGCCGGGCCGCCAGCAACGGCTTGGGGAGGACATGACATGCCGAAAATCTCGGATCTTTTTCAAGACAGCGATCGTCTTCCTTAGCCGGCCTGCAGATGGCAATTTCAGGCAATCACGGTGCCACGCGCACATCAACCTTCTTGGGATGGGTGACGAGTGCAATATTCGGTGGGTGATACGCTCTGAACCCGACAACAGCCGCCCGCAGGATCGCGATGGTCCCGGCGTCTACAATCTTGGCCTGATCGTGATGGCTCTTTACGTGATGCTGCATAGAAATCCAGCCCTTGAGCCGATCGTCGCCACCGGCACCATGATCGTCGCTGTCAGCGTGCTCATCTTTGCCTTCGTGGTTTTCTCCGCCGAAACGGCGCACTCAGTCTCGGGAATACCTGCGGTTCCACGCTAGACGGCGTCGAGATGTGCTGAGCCAAAAAGGCTCGCGCCTCCGAGAGTTTGGTCATCATTGTGCCGGCAATGCTTTCGCGGCGGCGGTCAGGGTCGCCCGATCGTTGCCGTGCTTGCGGATCAGCTCGCGCACCTGCGCCGGCGTGATGTTGTTCTGCAGAGCGAAAAAGTTCACCTCATAATCGTCGTACGCCGATATCTTGTTGCGGTCGCGAAAGTCGCGTTTGCTTTTGTCGTCTGTCATATCGCACGTCCTTTTGGAATTTCGTCATATTCACTATGGCTAATATACGCCAGTGACCTAGACTAGGTTCCATGCGTAGGCGGGCAGTGGCCGGCACCGGCCGGCTAGAGTTCATCCTCCCGATGGAGCCCAAGCTGGTGGCCAAGCCGCCCGAGGGTGACAACTGGATTCACGAGATCAAGCTCGACGGCTATCGTGCCCAGATCATCATCAACGGCCCCGAGGATATCCGCGTCTATGCCGAAACCGGTAAGGACTGGACGCGTAAATATCTGGGCATCGTGGAAGCGGCGACTGAGCTTGAGGTCAAGAACGCCATCATCGACGGCGAGGCGGTCGTTACCGACAAGGCCGGTATGCCCGACTTCAACGCGCTCCAGAACGCGGTCCACAACAATCCCTATGGCATGTACCTCTGCGCATTCGACATTCTGCACCTGAATGGCCATGATTTGCGCGACATCGGCTGCAAGGCACGCCGCGAAATTCTCGGCGGCATCATCAAGCCGAACAGCCGGATCCAGTTCAGCGAGGCCATGCCTGGTGACGCCAAGTCAATCTTCTATCTCGTCGAGCAGGTCGAGCTTGAGGGAATTGTCTCGAAGCGCGCCGACAGCAAATACCGCAGCGGCCCGACCTCGAACTGGCTGAAGACCAAGAGCTTCACGGTCGACGAATTCGAACTGCTGGGCATCGAGCGCGAGCCTGGCAATGCAGCCTTCGCACTTTTGGCACAGCCAGGAACTGGGAAATATCTCGGTACCGCCTTCATCACCTTGGGCCGCGACATGAAGGAGCGGCTGTTGAAGCGGGTTCGAGAGCATGCCGGGCCGCCGCCAGAGGCCATGAAGAAACGGCCGGCGACCCAATGGGTCAGGCCTGGTGTAAAGCTGCGCGTCAAGCATCTCCGTGGCGACCACACCCACATACGCCAGGCGTCGCTGCTGGGTTTCAGTGACGAGAGCTAGTGCGCCTGTCTGCGCTCTTTGAGCGTTGACGAGATCTGACTTCCCCGAGCAGCTCGCGCTCGTTGGTAGTTACGTTTCGAAAGATTGCGACAATCGTCACCGCTAAGGCTTCGGCATCCCGGCTAAACGGGTCGATGACTCCATCTGCGCAAACCTGATCAAACACGCGTTCACAAATAGCCAAATCGTGAGGGCTGAGGCAGGTGCGAGTGAAACGCCGGCGCGGCATTTGCGAACCTTCGAAGCCCGCTGTCCGTGCAAAAGATAGTGGGCCTTCACAGCCAGACCGAGGGGACGAGAGTCCGGCCTCGTGCAAGAAACGCGAGTCGCTGACTGTTTGTTCCCGGCTACAAAAATGGGTTAATTCCGTACAAGTGAGCGGGCGGTGTAGATAGATGCTCAACCGGTGTCAAAGCCACTCCGGCCATAGGGATGATTTATCAGACCTTCAGCTTCCCGTTGACGCTCGTGGACATGTTGAACCGGACGTATTCGCCGTTAGGCTTGCTTGATCATCAGCGCCTCACCGATGGGCGGTCCAGTATGCGGCGGCATGTTTCCCGATTTCGCGGCTTTCCGGTGCTCGGCAATCCGGTCCAGAAGGGCTTCGCTGCCCACCGGCCGCCCAGATGCCGACATCGGCAGCGCGGCAATGCAAGTCGAGCCATGCTTTCAATCTACACACAGCGACAGCCGAGCAAACATCGCAAAAAGTGCACTGTCACCGTGATTTATGTCACCGTAATTTTATTCCAGCTTCGGCCGGCTGATTTTTTTGCTTACTGGATCTTCCGATTGACTCGGATGATCCCACAGTCCTTCTCCCCTCGCGGGCATAGGCGTCATCCCATTGGCCCGATGCGTTGGTCGTGCAATGCCCGCGCGCTCCGCCAGAGGCGCGCGTCTTTCATCTGTTCGGCCGATGCGCCGGTCCGTTGGAGGGTAGAGATTGAGAATCTGCCTTAGCACTAGACCGCTTCGTGCTGGCGGTCGCCTCTGCAGACTTCGGATGAAGGGCTGACCTATATTGTTGCGCGCAGGTTCATATCCGATCGCGGCAAGGGTTGCTTTCCTTGTCGCGTTGGCCGGCGTTCTCCTGCTCGCCCTTTTTCCGGAGTGGCTCTTGCAGAATTTGGGAGTGACCTTCACGCATCATGGCAAGCTCATCCACGCCGCCGCATTCGCTGTTTTGGCGGCCTTGGGAAGTGTCGGCTGGACGAAACACAAGGCAAAGCTGATTGCTCTCCTCGCATTTTCGGGCCTGGCGATTGAAGTTGTTCAGGGCGCGCAACTGATAGGGCGCGGTCCGGATGTATTCGACTGGATTGCCGACTGTGCTGGCATGGCCTGCGGGATCACAATCGCAAGCTGGACAAAGTGGCGCGCTGGAGGGCTGCCATAGGTCGCCCGTTGGCCCAGATCAGTGGTGGTGTATGAGTGGCGGAGAGAGCGGCCGCCGATGCAATGTTCAGTGGCGTCCAATGCCGTCCAAAAACAAGGTAAAAACAATTGGTTGGTGAAAGAGTGGCTTGTTTCATTGTCCACAGATGTGGGCCGAAATGTGGGGTTAGAAATTTGGCGGAGCCGTGAAAAATTCGGGGAAGCATCCGGAGAAGGCGCTCGATGCATTGCAGGTTAAGCAGCTAAAGGGCCCTGGCCGCTATGCCGACGGTAACGGCCTCTATCTGATAGTTGACCCATCGGGAGCCAAACGCTTGCTGCTCCAAACAGTGGTGCAGGGACGGCGACGCGACATTGGCCTCGCAGGACTTTCGGTCACTTCGCTCGCCGAGGCGCGGGAAGCGTGCAGGCTTATCGTAAAGTCACGCGGGAAGGTGGCGACCCGCTGGCTACGCCGCGCGAAGCTCGAAGGATCGTGCCGACCTTCAGGGTTGCCGCTGAAATTGTGCATGCCGAACACGAGATCAGCTGGAAAAATCCCAAGCATGCAAAACAGTGGATCACCACGCTGACGCAGTATGCGTACCCTGTTATTGGCGACTATCGCGTCAATGCGATTGCGACATCAGACGTGCTCAGGGTGCTTTCGCCGATCTGGCTGACTAAACCTGAGAACGCGATACGAGTTCGTCAGCGGATCAGTACTGTCATGGATTGGGCGAAGGCGGCAGGTTATCGCTCAGAACACAATCCGGTGGAAGGGGTCACCCGCGGATTGCCAAAGCAAACGGACACTGATCAGCACCACGCTGCGGTGCCCCTTCAATGAGGTCGCTGGCTTTGTCCAGGCACTCCGATAATCCATCTCTGGGCCGATTGCGAAGTTGGCCTTCGAATTCCTAATTCTCACGGCTTCCCGAACGAGTGAGGCTCTTCATGCCCCTGTCAGGCAGGTGTCTTGAAATTTTGACCGCTGCACAGGCTGTGTCGTCAGAGGCAGAGTTCGTTTTCCGAATGCATCGGGTGATGGCCCACTGTCCAACATGGTTTTCTTAGCTGTTCCGGGACGGGCGCCAGGAGCTGGTCAAATATCGGCTGCCATTTGCCGGATTGAGATGACGACGCTCTGAGACTCTGGAGCAGGG